>CAIQSZ010000387.1 GCA_903874575.1 uncultured Elusimicrobia bacterium | reverse complement strand
GCCCAGGCTCTCGAACGGCTGGGGCCGGTTCGACGCCAGCCAGCGCGCGTCCAGCGCTCTCAGCAGGTCGGGTCTGGCGAGGGCCGTCAGGTCCGTCCACACCACCGGCGCGCGCGGCGCCCGCGCCGGGTCGCCGGTCATCAGCACCGTGAAATACTCGACGTAGTGGCGCAGGTTCAGAGGCTCGTAGCCGTTGACCATGTCGACGCCGTAATACGACGCCATGCCGTACGGGACCGCCAGCCGCCCGATCGCGGCCAGGCGGCCGGAGTCGGGCGAGCGTCGCAGGAGGTCCAGGAACGGCGGCGGCGGGAAGGCGGCCGCCGTCGGGACCACGGTCAGGCGCGGGAGCATCCGCGCTCCGGAATCCAGCGCCGGCAGGGCGCAGAGAAAAACCGTCGCCAAGGTCCGGCGCGTTCTCCACGGGCCGCGTAGCAGAGCGTCGGCGCCGCGTCCGGCCAGCAGGCCCGCGGCCAGCTGGGTCAGTTGGAGCAGACGCGTCGATTTGCGGAACAACGCGAAGCCGGGCAAAGCGTGGAACAGCGCGCGCAGGACGGGCGTGTCGAAGCACAGGAACACGCTGACCGCGCAGGCCAGCAGCAGGCCGCGCGTCCGCTTCGGGTCCTTGACGCACGCCCAGACCGCGAACGGGTACAGCCAGAGGCCGAAGTAGAATTGGTTCTCCCAGTACTCGAAGCGGGTTCCCCCCGCATCATGCGGATCGAGCAGCGTCAGCAGCGTCGACAGACGCGGAGGGCCGCCCAAGAAGAAGCGGTAGTCGAAGTTCGCGCGCGTGCTCAGCGCCGCGAACTCGGCGCGCGGGAGCTGGTCGGGCGCGGCCAGGAGCAGGGCGAGCGCGCCGCCGCCCATAAGCGCGAAGAGGGTCCGGGAGCGCGCCTCGGGCGGGACGCCGGGCGCGCGCCGCGCGACGAAGGCCGCCAACGCGAGCAGCGCGTAATAGAAGGATTGCGCGGAACCCTGCATGGCCGCCAGGCCCAGGACCACGGAGAAGACCGCGGCGCGGCGCGGCGAGGGCGTCTCCATCACCCGGTCCGCGCTCCAGAACAAGAGCGGCGCGAGCGCGTACATGGTGACGGTCGGCAGCCAGCCCGCGTCGATCAGCGCCAGGAAGCGGTAGGACAGCATGTAGCCGACGGCGGCAAACAGCGCGGCGCCCGGCTCCGTCAGGAGGCGGCGGGCCAGGATCAGCATGGACAGGCCCGCGAGCAGGACGTTGAGGAAGAAGACGAGGTTCGCGGCGCGGTCCAGCGGGAGAACCAGGAACGGCCAGTGGAGCGGAGACAGGTAGCTCGTCAGCGGGTTGGCGTGGGCGGGCGTGCCGGAGTTGCAGGACGGATCCCACAGCGGCGGCCAGCGGCCGTCTTCGGCGAGCGTGCGGGACGCGAGCGCGCGCAGGCCGGCGCCCTGCGCGATGAGGTCGGAGTGCGGCGAGTAGAGGATGCCGGGAACCGCCCATAAGCGGACGCAGAACGCCGCGGCGATCAGAACGACGGTCAGCGGCAGGACGCGGTCGGCGCGGGCGTTCACGGGTCGGGGCGGG
>CAIQSZ010000386.1 GCA_903874575.1 uncultured Elusimicrobia bacterium | reverse complement strand
GCCGGAGCGTCGAGCAAACCGTGCCTGTCGAAAGGGGCGAACATCTCCATCGTTCGCGTGGTCTGCACCGTCCTAACCAAGTCCGGCGACATCGAACTCGAGCCGCGCACGAACTCGCTGATCGTGACCGACATCCCCGAGGTCTTCCCCCAGGTCGAGCAGATCATCGCGGAACTCGACAAGAAGGCCCCTCAGGTCATGATCGAGGCGCAGATCGTCGAGATCGACTCCGACCGCACCCGCACCCTCGGCTTCGAGTGGGGAGGAAAGAACGGAGAACTCGCCACCTTCACGGGAGGCCAGCGCGACACGACCTTTCCCTTGAACTTTCCGCAGAACCTGAGCAACTTGCATGTCTTCGACCCGCTGGCCCCCAACGGCGCCGGCATTCTCAGTCAACTCGCCAGCAGCAACAACAGCAGCAGTTCGCAACTCGTTATCGGCAGCTACCTCAAGACCAGCGTCCTGGATTTAAGCCAGTTGAAAATTACTCTGCGCGCGCTGGTCCAGCGCTCGGAAGCGCGTTTCCTGGGCAAGCCTAAGATCCTGACGCTCAACAATAAGCAGGCGACCATCGAGATCGCGTCCAACGAGGCGCTTTCGGTCGACACCATGGCGACGAACTCGGCGGCGGGTTCGGCCTCGGGTACCAGCGCCCATCGCGAGGAGACCGGCGTCATTCTCAAGGTCACGCCGCAGGTCAACAAGGAAGGCTATATTACGATGCTCCTCCAGCCGACCTTCACCGACGTCCAAGAGGCGGTCATCTCTCAAGCCAGCAACCGCATCTTCAACCCGGTCAAGCGCACCGCGCTCACCATGGTTCGCGTCAAGAACGGGCAGACTCTGGTGCTGGGCGGCCTTCTGCGCTCGACGGAGAGCAAGGTCGTGCGCAAGGTGCCGTTCCTGGGGTACATCCCCATCATCGGCTGGCTGTTCACGAGCGACCTGAACACGCGCCGGAACACCGACCTGGTCATTTTCATCACGCCCACCATCGTCAGCGACTGAACCGCGAAAATTCACCGAATGCACAGAACGGCGGCCTTGACAAGGCTCGCCAGTCCGCTACACTCTGAGCATGAAGGAGGGTTCCAGAGCATATGTCAGACTCCCTGGCTGAAATGCTCGTCGCCGGAGGCGTCCTGACGGCGGAGCAATGCGACAAGGCTCAGAAGCTCGCGAGCCAGTCCAAGTGCCTGTTCTCCGAGGCGGTCGTGAAACTCGGCTTCAGCAAGGAGGAGGACATCGCCGTCGCCCTCTCCAAGAAATACGGCATCCCCTATGCTTCCCGGGAGAACAAGATACTGAAGGCGGAGAAGGGGCAGAATCTCGAAAAGGTCGTTCCCGAGAATTACGCCCGCGAAAACGCCCTCCTCGCCCTGTTCCAAGATAACAACGTCCTTGCCGTCGCCATCTCGGACCCGGGCAACGTCCTGCTCCTGGACAATTTGAAGCTGCTTACGGGCCTTGAGATCCAGCCGTTCATCTCGACCAAGACCCAGATCATCAAGGCTATCGATGAGTTCTATCTGGGCGGTTCCGTCATCGACCGCACGCTGAACGCCAAGCCCGATGAGCGGGAAATCGAGGAGAGCGCAATCGGCGAGGATGCGCGACTCAACCTCGACCAGGCCGCGAGCGACTCGAACGGCGCGCAGGTCGTCAGCATGGTCAACGCGATTCTCAAGCAAGCGATCCAGGAGCGCTGTTCGGACATCCATATCGAAAAGTTCGACGAGCGAGTCAGCGTGCGCTTTCGCATCGACGGCGTGCTCTATGAGCGCCCCAGCCCGCAGAAGCAGCATTTCAACGGCGTCATCTCCCGCATCAAGATTCTGTCCAAGCTCGACATCGCCGAGAGGCGTCTGCCCCAAGACGGTCAGTTCTCGATCAAGGTGCAGAATCGCATCATCGATTTGCGTGTTTCGATATGCCCGTGCGTGTTCGGGGAGAAGATCGTCATGCGCCTGCTTGATAAGGGCGCCGTCGATCTGGACATAAATAAGGTCGGCCTCGATCCGAAGCAGCGCGACGACATCATCGAGGCGGCCAACAAGCCGCACGGGCTGTTTTTCATGACCGGCCCCACCGGGTCCGGCAAGACTACCACGCTGGGCGCCATCCTCAATACGATCAAGAGCCCCGATATCAACATCATGACCATCGAGGATCCCGTCGAGCTGAAGATCGAGGGCATCAACCAAGTCCAGGTGCGCACCCAGATCGGCCTGACCTTCGCTTCGGCCTTGCGTTCCTTCCTGCGCCAAGACCCCGACGTCATTCTTGTCGGCGAGGTGCGCGACCAGGAGACCGCTCAGACCTGCCTGCGCGCCGCGCTCACCGGCCACTTGGTGATTTCGACGCTTCATACCAACGACGCGTTGTCCTGCGTCGTACGCCTTATCGACATGGGCATCGAACCGTTCATGCTGGCGAACTCGCTCCAGTTGGCGGCGGCTCAGCGTCTGGTCCGCTGCCTTTGCGTGCACTGCAAGAAACCGGCGAAGGTCCCGCAGGAATTAGCGGAACAGGTCCTGAGGGAGGCCCTGATGGAGAACCCGCCGGATCTGTCCACGGTCGTTTTCTACGAGGCCCGCGGTTGCGAAAAATGTTCGCGCACCGGCTACTCCGGACGAAAGGCG
>CAIQSZ010000385.1 GCA_903874575.1 uncultured Elusimicrobia bacterium | reverse complement strand
AGGAAGACTTTCGACCCTATAAATACGGCACGGCGGGAAACGCGCCCGAGGCGGGTTTAGAAGCGGCCGGAGGCTTCGAAGGAGTACTTGCGGGCGACGCTCTTGTTCGGGTCGGTGGTAATGCCGGACTTGAAGTAGGCGGCGCCGACCGACAGCGTGAATTGGTCGCGGATCGGGTAGCGCAGGCGAGCGTCCCACTCCGTGCCGAGCGTGCGGGGGCCGGAGGCGACCTTCTCGGCCTGGTAGAGGTAGAAGTCCAGGTCGAGGGTGAAGCCGTGGTACGCCGGCGGCGTGTAGCCCGCGCCGACCACCATAAGGCCGCTGGCGCTCTGCGGCAGGCCGCTCTTGGTCGAGGTGGAGTAATTGCCTCCGAACGCGTCGTAGGGGGTCGCGCCGTAGAACTCGCCGAACCCGGAGCGCTCCAGGCCGCTGTAGCGGTGGCCGTGCGACGGGTAGAAGGCCTCGTCGCGCGTCTGCGTCGCCCTGTCGTCTCCGGAGCCCCGGGCCAGCGACACGCGGGCCACGCCTTCGCCGGTGCGGTAGAGGCTTTGCTTCCACTTCATGCGCACGACCTGGGCGTTGCCGTTATAGGTGATGTGGTTCGCCGCCGGCGTCGGGCCGGTGGGCGTGGCCACGCCCTTTTCCAGGGCGGCCTCGCCGTCGAATACCATCGGCCCGTAGCTGATCTGGTAGCGCACGCTGGTGAAGCTGCGCAGCGCCTTGGAGGCCATGCAGCCGTTCAGGTCCGGGTCGCCCGCGTAGGCGCAGCCGTACACGAGTTGCTGGCTCTGGTCGCGCTCCATGAGCTGATTGAGCTGCCAAGTTCCTTCGGTGGGCAGGTCGAACGAGAGACCGGCCAAGGTCAGGCTGTTCGGCGCGCCGAGCTGGGGGTTCCTGTCCTGGAACACGAAGGCCTCGGCCTTCATCCCGGCCCACGGCAGTTCGCCGCGGACCACGGCGCCGGTCAGGCCCGCGCCGTCGTCGTCCAGCAGGAGGCCGCTGCCCAGGCGGAAGTTCTGGCGGCCGAAGGTCGCCTCCAGCGGGAAGCCCCAGAGCCGGCCGACCTTCAGATAGGCGTTCTCGATGAACGGCAGGAGCTGGGTGTTCGGGTAGTACGCCGCGGCCCGGTCGAAGGGCGAGGTGGCCGCCGCGGTCGAGCCGGAGACGCCGACGGCGTGGAGCAGGAGGGCCAGGTCGAGCGTGGTATCGTCTCCCCCGCGCGGCTCCAGCACGATCTTCTTGACCGCCAGGCCCAGGCGCGCGTCGTTGGAGAGGAAGGCGTGGTTGTTGACGTCCTGGCCCAGGTCGAGGTTGCGGTAGGACAGCGCGCGCATCTTGTATTGCGCGGTGACGTCGAGGGCGGCGGCCCGCGCGCCGGGCGCGAGGAAGGCGAAGAAAGCGAGCGCGAGAGCGATGCGCATGGGCCGAAATCCTAGCAAAAAAAGAACCCCCCGGCCGTGTAGGCCGGGGGGCTTTTTACGTCCGCTTTAGGGAGCTTAGAAGCGGATGGTCGTGTCCAGCGCCGCCATGGTGGCCGGGCTGACCGCGGCGTTGGCGCCGCGCACCGCGACGACGTACGCGCCGGGCTTGAAGGTTCCGAGCGTCAGCTTGAGGCCGACGTTCTCGGAGTGCTTCCACTCGGCCGTGACGTCCACTTCGGAGCCGATGCTGCGGGGGTACTGCTGAACGCCGCCCCACGGGCCGGTGCCGAACGCGTTGAAGTCGGACGTGCGGGAGAACGCGTACTTGTAGTACTGCGCGCCCACGGTGAGCTTGGCGACCGCCGCCGGCGTGGCCTTCACGCCGAAGCCGTAGATGGTGCGGTTCGACAGCCCGTTGCTGGCAACGCCGGATCCCAGGGTGGTCGTCGCCAAAGTGTCGAAGCGGCCGTAGATGCCGCCCGGGCGATAGTCGGAGTTGATCGACACGAACCCGTCGTTGTGGTTGGAGTCCGCGCGGCTGCGGCCGGAGCCGTAGCCGAACTCACCCCAAGGGGTGATCGCGCCTAAGCTGCTCAGGTCGGCCTTGTAGGCCGCATTGACCAGCATCGCCCAACCGGAGTAGGCCGCATCGCGGCCCAACGCGCCGGCGCCGCCGGACGCGCGGTTCTGCCCGAGGTTCTTGGCAAGCTCGGCGCTGGCGAGCAATCCGCCCACCGTGACCTTGCCCTTGACGCCCAGGACCCACAAGAAGTCGTTCTTGCCGCCGAGGCTGCCGGAGCCCAGGGCGGTGTTGTGCGTTTCCTGGTTGTAGACGTACGCGGAGCCCGAGGCGGATTCGCCCTTGAGCGCCGCCACGAGGCCGCGCAGGTCGATGCTGGCGACGTTGGTGCCGAGTCCCGCGGCGCCGTCCACCTTTCCGGCCACGCCGGTCAGGCCCATCTTCTCGCCGTTCCAGTCGAACCGGAACGCGTCGAGGCCCTGGACGTTCATGCCGTAGTTATCTCCCGGTCCGTAGTAAACGATCAGGTCGCCGGGGGTGCCGTAGTACTGGCGGCCGATGGTCGCGTCGGCGAAGCCGAACAGCTTGTCGATCTTGGCGTACGCCTCGGTGACGAACACCTGGCTCTGGATGGTGTTCAGGTCCTGGGCGCCGGCGCCGTAGGCGCGCGGGGTGGAACTCCAGCCGTCGCCCTT
>CAIQSZ010000384.1 GCA_903874575.1 uncultured Elusimicrobia bacterium | reverse complement strand
GGTGGCGCCTTGGATGAGGCTCAGCCTGGATCTCCAGAACGTCAACGCGCCCAGCATCCAGCTGATCGGCGACCGGGACTTCTTTCCGCTGCGCGGCAACGTCGGCGCGGCGTTCCGTTTCCCCGGGGACCGCTTCGTTCTGAGCCTGGAGTACCACAGCGGCGTCAATCGCAATTTAGGCGTCGCGGCGGGCGGCGAGCTGGCGTTGGTCAAAAGCCTGAAACTGCGGGCCGGCATCGATGATCAGTCGCTGCCGACGGTGGGCTTCGGGCTCTCCCATCGGCATTTCAATTTCGACTACGCGCTGGCCAATCACCCGGAGGGGGCGCTGCATCGTTTCAGCGCGAGCGTGCGCTTCGGCAACCTCTTCCGGCTGAAGGTCCAGCCCGTGTACGGGCAAGGCGAGTCCAAGGGAATCGTCGCCGAAAACGCGAACGACCAACTCGTCTTCCGCGTGGAGACGCCGAAATTCCCGGTGGAATGGTCGAAGATGACGATCAGCGGGCCGGACGGCGCCGCCGTGTTTAAAATCTATCATGCCGGCATGCCCAGCGCGACCTTGATCTGGGACCTGAAGGACACGTTCGGACGGCCCGTGCGCGAAGGCTCCTACCAGTACGAATTCCAGGTCAAATATCGCCGCGGCGACGTCTGGACGGAGACGGGCGAGGTCACCATCCTCCAGTCCTCGCTTCGGGAAGGCGAGCCGGTCCGCATGCAGTTGAAGGGAAACAGCCCGGAGTGATCCTGAAACGATTCCGATTCGCCGCATGCCTGCTCGTCCTGGGAGCGCCGCTCTGCCGCGCGGCGGCGCCGGCCGTCGATTGGGACGAATTCCGCCGGCGGCTGAACGCGGCCGCGGGCCAGGGCCAGTGGAGCGTCGTGGAGCGTTCGTCGCTGCGGGCGCTTCAGGAGGATTCCTGGCCGTCGAATAAGGATCAGATTTTCTACGCGCTGGCGGAAGCGGCGCTGAGACAGAACCGCTGGGAAGACGCCTTGGCGTCTTTTGAAAAAGCGCGCAAGTTCGCGCGGAGGAATTCATTCATTTCCTGGAGCGCGGATATCCGCTCCGCGGAGTGCCTGATCGGCCTCGGCCGCCCCGAGAAGGCCGATAAAATCCTCGCCGCCACGGCGGAGCGGGCCCCGTTCCAGGTGCTGCGCAACGAAGCGCAGATCGATAAGGGCTATTCGTTCGTGCTGCAGGGGCGCGACGTCGAGGCGCAGCAGGTCTTTCAGGACCTCATCCAATCCTACTCCTATTTCCGCCAAGACCGGCGCGTCGCCAAAGGCGTGGCGGCGCTCCTGCTCAAGGGAGGCTCTCCCACTCAGGCGGTGGAATTCTTGTCGCGCGCGCGCGCCTCCCAGGCCGCGGCCGAAAACGAGGAGGACCCCCAAGAGTTCCTCCTCGAGGCCTTGGCCTATCGAAACACGGGCAACTTCACGCTCGAGAACCGCGATCTGCAGCGGCTCCTGCGCTCGCCGGCCGCCTCGGAGCCCTTGAAGGTCGAAGCCTCCTATCTCCTGGGAGAAAGCTATCGGGCGCAGGGGCTCGACGACATGGCGCGCAAAGTCTTCGCGGCCTCCCGAGGCGACGGCGCGGATCCGGCGACGAAAGCCCGCTCGGAGTATTCGCTGGGCCTGGTCGCGCTCGCGCAGGACAAGCCGGAGGAGGCCATGGCGCGGGCCAAGTCCGCCCTGACTATGATCGCCGCCGACACGCGGATTCCCGCGGAGGCGGCGCTGCGCGGCAAGGCGCATTATCTGATCGGAGTCGTCGCCCTCAAGGGAGGCAATCTGCGGGAAGCGCGGGCGCATCTCGAGGCGGCGGACCGCGTCCCGTCCTTGAGCCTGGACGCCCGGCTGCGGCTCATCTGGCTCAAGATCCAGGGCAAGGAGTACGACGCCGCGGCCCAGGCCGCGACGGAGTTCATCAATCGCTTCCAGCGGGGCGACCAGACGGCCTACGCCTTGCTGCTGCGGGGCGTGAGCTATCAAAAGGCCGGCAACTTGGACAAAGCCGCCGAGGATTACGCCCACTTCCTCGACAAGTTCCCGGAGCATCCGGCCAAGGAAAAGGTCGTCTATCTGCTGGCCGACGCCTACCTGCAGATGAAGAAGTGGGCCGAGCTCGTTTCCTTCGTGGGCATGGCGCTGCGCAACCTCCCGCCGCAAACCACCGATTGGCAGGCGGGCGCGCTGTTTTCGCTGGCCGAGGGGCTGTTCCAGCTGGAGCGCTACGCCGAGGCGCTGGACGTCTACCGGCAGCTGGCGTCGAGGTTCCCTCCCGGACGCCTCTCTCCCGTCGTTTTCGAGAGCATGGCGGTATGCCAGGCGAAGCTGGGAAAATACGACGACGCCTTGGCCTCTCAAAAAACGGCCTTATCCTATTCCAAAACCTACCCGAACCCGGAGATCATCCGCTACGGCGTCCTCAATCTCAGCAGCCTGATGTTCGATCAGCGGCGCTACGATAAAGCCCTGTCCTACTACGACACCTTCCTCAAGCATTTCCCGAAGGACCCGCTGGTGCCCGAGGTCCTTTACCAAAGCGCCTACGCGCTGTCCCGCGCCGGCAGGGACCAAGAGGCGGCGGCGCGCTGGGGTTTTCTCGCCAAGAATTACCCCGCCTCGCCTCACGCCCCCCAGGCGCTTCTCGAGATCGGCCGGCGTCAGCTCAAGGCGGGCGACATGCCCGCGGCGCAGGAAGCGCTGGCGAAAATCCTCGAGCGTTCCCCGGATGCCCCGGAGGCGAAGGACGCGACGCTCCTCCTCGGACAAAGCCTGTTCAATCAAGGGGAGTATGAGCCGGCCTCGCGGCATTACGAGGATTTCATGCGCAAATATCCGGACGACGAGCGCGCGCGCGAGGCGGCCAAGCTCCTGGAGTCGAGCGTTTATCAGCTCGCGCTGTCCAAAAAGAACGTCGATACGTTTTTAAGCCGATTCCCGCACAGCGTCCTGGCCGAGGACCTCTACTGGGAGATCGGCCTCAAGCACTGGCAGAAAAAAAATTCCGCCGAGGCGCTCAACTCCTTTCAAAAATTGGCGATGCAGTTCCCGGACGGAGAGAAGACGAAGCGGGCCTTCTTCCTCATGGGTGAAATCGAATTCGGCCGGAACAACTTCAAGGAAGCGGCCGCCGCCTTCCGCAGCTTTCTCGGAGGCGACTCCCCGGACCCCAAGCTCGTGCCGAAAGCCATGTTCCACGAGGGCATCGTTCTGTTCCGCCAGGACCTGCCGGAGAAGGCCGCGGAGATCTTCTCGGCGCTGCTCAAGGAGCATCCCGACGACCCGCTGGCCCGCGACGCGCATTATAATTTGATCCTCAGCGAGCAAAAGGCGGGAAAACTCAAGGAGGCCGTGGACGCGACCCGCGCTTTTCTCAAAGCCTATCCGCAGGCCCCGGAAGCGGACGCGCTTCATCTCCAAGAGGGCGCGATGCTGAAATCCCTCGGCCGTCCGACCGAGGCCGCCGGCGTTTTGAATATGATCGGCAAGAGAAGCGCCGTCGCGGCCGAGGCCTATTTCGCGCTGGGCCAGCTGTATCAAGAGCAGGGCGACTACCGCAAGGCGTATGCGGCCTACACGCGTCTTCTGCCCCTTCGGCCGCGCGACGGCGAGCAGCGCATTTCGGGCATCGCCCAGCTCGCCGAACTCACGGAGCGCATCGGAGACGTTCCGCAAAGCGTCAAGCTCTATAAAGAAATCGTACGCTACGGCCGCAATCCCGACTGGCAGCAGGCGGCGCGGCAGAAGATCATCGACTTGGAAGCGCAGGCGCAAGGAGGAGTTTCGAAATGATGAGCATCAAGGACATATGGCTAAGCAGCCCCGCGATCATGAGCGTCTTGTTTTTCTGCTCGGTGCTCCTCGCGGCCTGCGCCCTCGAACGCTGGTGGTGCTTCCGCGGTCGCGGACGCACGGATGAATCGCACTGGCTCGCCGTTCGCAAGGCGCTCGTCTCGCGCAACACGGCGCTGGCGGAGCAGGAGGCGCGCCTCGGCGAAGGCCTGCTGGCTGCGGCGTTGACCGAGATCGTCGGCCTGCTCCGGACCACGCCCGGAATCTCGCGCGACGACGTCGAGGACGTTTGGCAGCTTCGCCGCGAGGAGGCGGCCGAGGTTCTCCGGCGCCAACTCTCCGTGTTCGGAACGCTCAGCTTCATCACGCCGCTGATCGGCCTGATGGGAAGCGTGCTCGGCATCCACCATGCCTTCCACTCGATCGCGCTTTCGGGCATCGGGGGGCCCAGCGTCATCGCGGCCGGCGTCTCCGAGGCGCTGCTCTGCACTTTGGTCGGCGTATCCGTCGCCGTCCCCTCGCTCATCGTCAACAACGTGTTTTCCAGCGCGATGGTCGCCCGCCTCTCGGTCTGGGACAGGGTGGGGCAGGACCTGGTCCGCACGCTGAGCCTCCTGTCGCGCGACGGCGCGCCGCCCGCCGCGTCCGGGAGCGCCGCCCGCTGATATGATCCGCCGCAAGAAAGAAGACCTCGTCGGCGCCATCAGCGCGGAGCAGACCGCGGAGATCAGCCTGATCCCGCTCGTGGACCTCTGCCTGACGCTCGTCGTCGTCTTCCTGATGCTCATGCCGATGGCCCTGACGTCGCTGCTTCCGGTGAGCTCGACGGACGCGTCGGCGGCCGACGACCTCGCGCCCGCGGTCAAGGAGACTCCCATCTTGGTGAGTCTCGATCCGGAACGCGTGCGCGCGGCGGACGCGGTCCTCGACTCGGACCTGCAAACGTCGGCATGGTTTCGCGACGCGTTCGACGCTCGGAAAAATCACCAACTGATCCTGCAGACCGCTCCGGAAGTCTCCCAGGAACGCCTGGTTCATTGGCTGGATCTCGTCAAGAAGACCGGTGACTGGTCGGTCATGCTGATGGTGCCCAAGGAGGCGCGCCCGTGAGCTGGCGGCGGCGCCGGCGCCGGCGCGTTGCGAGCATGCCCATCCCGCCGCACGCGGGGATGAATCTGGTGCCGCTCGTGGACATGGCGCTGAACCTCGTCTTGATTCTGCTGATCATGGCGCCGGCCATGTACATGGTGCGTCTCCCCGTGCGTCTTCCCCAGGCCGAAGCCAGCAAGGACGACACCAACGACTGGCTGCGCGTGACGCTGGCCGAGGACGGGCGCGTCTCCGTCGACGGCGACATCATCGAATCGTGGGAGCGGTTGCCGGAGGCGCTGCGCAAGAAAATGAAGGAGGTCAAGAAGGACATCATCCTGCTCGAGATCGATCGACGGGTTCCCTACCGGACGACCGCCCGGGCTTTGGACATCGTCCGCGGCGCGGCCGCCGTGCGCGTGGCTTTCGCCACCGCCCAGAAAAACAATGGGACCCCTGCGCCCTGATCTCCTGCCTCGGCGCGACGCGCCTCCTCGGGTCGTCGCGGCCTGTTGGCTCGGCGCGCTCGCCTTGCACCTGCCGCTGCTGGCGCTGCGTCCCGGCCGCCAGCCGCCGACTCCCGCCGCCGTCGCGGCCAAACCGGTGGAGCTTAAGCTCGCCACCGAGGAGGAAGTCAAGGCGCTGATGAACCCGGAGACGGAGGCCGCCTCGGCTCCGAGGCGGGCCGGCGATCCTTCCGCGGCCCGCGCCGGGTCCAAGTCCATTTGGGAGCGCCTGGAGGACTCCGGCTTCGCGATGAAGAATTCGGTGTTCGCGCGGAAAGCCCCGACGCCGGCGGGCGCAGCCTTGAAAACGGCTCCCGCGGCCGACGCCGTCGTCGCCGACGCCTGGAAGCCTCAAGCGCGTCCGGCGCCGAAGCTGGCGCAGGCCGCGTTCGATGCCGACGACGACATCGCGGAAACTCCCGCCAAGCCGTCGCCTTGGAACGCGTCCGCGGGTCTCAAGCGGGGGGGAGGGCCGGCGCTGCGCGATTCGACCGGGGACGCGACCGAGCTCTCGCAGGCGACGGGGGCCGGCATCGCCGATCCGTCATGGGACGCCGGCGGCGCGGGAGATCGTCCGAGTCCGGGCATGAAGCTGGGTTCGGGCGGCGGCGCCGGCGGTTACGGCTTTGATTTGAAGGGTCCTTTGAGGAAGCGCCGGATCGAAAGCGCCCCGACTCCGCCCTATCCGGACTGGGCCAAGGAGCAAGGGCTTGAGTGCGACGTGCAGGTCTACTTCATCGTGCGGCGCGAGGGCGCGGTTCGCGACGGCGTCGTCGTGCGCAAGACGTCGGGCGATCCCCGCTTGGATCAGCTCGTGGTCCGCACGGTCAGGACCTGGAAATTCGCGCCGCTGGCCGGCGCGCAGGAGGTGG
>CAIQSZ010000383.1 GCA_903874575.1 uncultured Elusimicrobia bacterium | reverse complement strand
CGTCGACCGCTTCCTGGAGCACAGCCGCATCTATTATTTCCGCGCCGGCGGCGCGCGCAAGCTGTACCTGTCCAGCGCGGACTGGATGCCGCGCAACTTCTACTCCCGCTACGAGGTCGCCTTCCCGGTCAAGGACGCCGCGCTCAAGCGCTACGTCCACGACACCATCCTAGGCAAGGGCCTGGGCGACAACCAAAAGGCGTGGGCGCTGAAGCCCGACGGCTCCTACGCGCGCGCCGTCGCCGGCCCCGGCGCGGCCCCGGTCCGCTCGCAGGCCTTCTTCGAGGCTTTGGCGCGCTCCGACTACCGCGACACCGCGTTGGAGCGTCGCGGCGCCGCTTCTTAGGGTTTCGCGAGGAACGACGCGCAACGGCCGTACTTGTCCAGCGGCTCGCGGCGCAGACGGAACTTCCGGCGCACGATCTCGTTGAATTCGAGCAGGTCGTCGAGACGCTCCAGCTTGGCTTCGAGCGAGCCGTCGCCGGTCTTGATTTCGTTTTCGAACTCGTGGAAGACGGCGAGCGGGCGCGGGTCCCCCGCCTTGCCGATACGGAAGACGGACACGCGGTCGAGCGAGGGCTCCAGGAACGCGCCTCCCAGGTCCACCTCGAACTTCTTCTTCCGGTAGAGCGCGAGGATGGGCGTTCCGCTTATCCGGGCCGTGACGCTTTTGCCCAGCTGGCGGCGCATGGCCTCGGCCATTTCCGGCCGGGCGTCCGCCGACGAGAACTCGCAGCGGTAGAGCAGGCCGTTCCGGACGAAGCCGGGGCCCTTGTACTTGAGGCGCGCCGCGGAGCCGTCGCGTACGCAGCGCAGGCGCAGGCTGGCCCCCTTCTTCAGCAGGGCGTTCGAGGGCGTGTCGAGGAAGCGGTCGAGGAAGCTCGGGCTCCCCTTGGGCTTCACGCCCTTGCGTGCGGCCAGCCAGGCCTCCAGCGCGGACGCCTCCTCAGGGAGAACGCGCATCTTGCCCTCGATCTCGACGAAGCGCGGCTCCACGATGCCGAGCTTGCCCAACAACCGGCCGACGTTCATCTAAAGGAACAGCGCGATGAGCTTATAGGTGAGGGCGGCGGTCAGCGCCGCGCACGGGATGGTCAGCACCCACGCCCAGACGATGCGTCCCGCCACGCCCCAGCGCACGGCCGAAAGCCTCTGCGTGGTCCCGACGCCGACGATCGCGCCGGTGATGGTGTGCGTGGTGGAGACGGGAATGCCGAAGTGCGAGCAGATGAGGATGGAGAGGCCCGCGCCGGTCTCGGCGCAGAAGCCGCCGACCGGCTTGAGCTTGGTGACCTTGTTGCCCATCGTGTTGACGATCTTCCAGCCGCCCAGCATGGTGCCCAGCCCGATGACGGCGCAGCAGGCGATGATGACCCAGGCCGGCACGTAGAACTTGTCGCCCAGGAGGCCGTTCGAATAGAGGAGGACGGCGATGATGCCCATGGTCTTCTGCGCGTCGTTGGCGCCGTGCGACAGGCTGTAGAGCGCCGCGGAGAGGAGCTGGCCGACGCGGAAGAAGCGGTCCACCTGGCCGGGCGAGCGCCGCCGGAAAATCCAGAACACGGAGACCATCAGGCCGAACCCAAACACCAGGCCGATCAGCGGCGACAGGAAGATGAAGAGGACCGTGGTCTTCAGCTTGGCGTACTGGAGGCAGCCCACGCCCGCTTTCGCGAAGCCGGCCCCGATCAGGCCGCCGATGAGCGCGTGCGAGGAACTGACGGGGATGCCGAAAACGATGGTGATCCAGTCCCAGAGGCTGGCGCCGATCAGCGCGCCGGCGACGACGGCCGTGTCGATGATCTTGGGGTCGACAAGCCCCTTGCCGATGGTGTCGGCGACGTGGACGTCGAAAAAAAACGCGGCGATGAAGTTGAAGAACGCCGCCCAGACGACCGCCTGCCGCGGCGAGAGCACGCGCGTCGAGACGACGGTCGCGATCGAGTTCGCCGCGTCGTGCATCCCGTTCAGGAAGTCGAACAGGAACGCGAGCAGGACGACGACGACGACCGAAACGGGCACGTGAGGCATTTCAGGCCTGCTTCACGAGGATGGTCTCAAGCGTGTGAGCCACGTCCTCGCACTTGTCGATGGCCTGCTCGACCGTCTCGTAGATCTCCTTCCACTTCATGACCTCGAGCGGGTCCGGCTTGCCTTGGAACAGGCGGCCGATCGCGGCGCCCTGCGCCTGGTCGCCCGCGTTCTCCAGGCGGTTGACCTCGATGCAGTAATCGAACACTCGGCGCGACTTCTGCGGATTCTTGAGTTCCGCGACGGCCTTGCGCACCGTCTCGGTGCATTGCCACAGGATGTCGGTCAGGCGCACCAGGTCCTCGGTGCTTTTGTCGATCTGGTAGAGGTACATGCGCTGGCCGACCGACTCGATGAGGTCGACGACGGTGTCCAGCTCTCCCGCCAGCTCGCGGATGTCCTCGCGGTCGAACGGCGTCACGAAGGTCCGGTTCAGCTTGTCGTAGATCTCGTGGCACGTCATGTCGGCTTCGTGCTCGATGTCGCGCAGGCGGTCGAACGGGGCCGTGTCGCGGGTCCATTTCAGGGCCATCTCGCGGAACACCTTGGCGGCCGCCACGTTGTGGGAGGCCTGCGCCTCGAACAGCTCGAAGAACTTCTCTTCCTTCGGGATCAGGTTGAAAGCCAAGGGTGTCTCCTCGCGTCAACTCCTCGCGACGTTCGCGCGACGGGCGCGTGACGGCCGCGAGAGGATAGCGCTTCCGCCCCCCCCATCGCAAGCGCGCCCGTCGGGCGCGGGCGTTGACGCGCCCGGCCGGGAAATGGGAGCATCCCCTCATGGCGCAGGAAAAGATACTCGTCGTCGAGGACGACAAGGACATCGTCCGTCTCCTGAAATACAACCTCGAAAAGGAGGGCTACCGCGTCGTCGTCGCCTCCGACGGCGAGTCCGGCCTGGCCGCGGCGCGCAAGGAGCGCCCGGATCTGCTCATCCTGGACGTGATGGTTCCCAAGCTGGACGGTTTCGAGATCTTGAAGATCGTGCGCCGCGAGTCGCGCCTGCCCGTCCTGATGCTCACCGCCCGCAAGCAGGAAGTCGACCGCGTCCTGGGACTGGAGCTGGGCGCCGACGACTACGTGGTCAAGCCTTTCGGCGTGCGCGAGCTCTTGGCGCGCGTGAAGGCGCTCCTGCGCCGCTCGGGTCCCGCGGAGGCGTCGGCCGCGCTCCTGCGCTGCGGCGGCCTCGAGATGGACGTCGAGCGTTACGAGGTCCGCGCGCGCGGCAAGGCCGTCGAGCTCACCACCAAGGAATTCGAGTTCCTTAAGATACTTCTGCAGGCCGGCGGCCGCGCGCTCTCGCGCGACCAGATCCTCGAGAAGGTCTGGGGCTACGATCGTTCCATGGACATCGACACCCGCACCGTCGACCAGCACGTCGCGCGCCTGCGCGAGAAGCTGGGACCCGAGGCGCCGCGCGTGGCCACGGTCAAGAACGTCGGCTACCGGATCAAGCCCGAGTGAGGGCCTCCGGCGGCGGGCGTTTCGGGCGGCGGCTGGCGCTGGCGGTCGGGGCGGTGGTGACCGCCTCGCTTGCCGTCGTCGGCGTCGCCCTCACCTTTGAGCTCCGCGCCCGTCTCGTCGAAGATCTGTCGCGCGGCCTGGAGACGCAGGCCGGACTGGCCGCCCTGCGCGCGGCGGCGTCCGCCCGGCTGCCCCTGCGCGCGGGCTCGGCGCAGTCCGAGGCGCGCGCGCTGGCCGCGGCCTGCGCCTGCCGCGCGACCTTGGTCGCCCTCGACGGGCGCCTGGCCGGCGACTCCGAGCTGGACGACGCCGCCTTGGCGCGCGCCGAGAATCATGCGACGCGTCCCGAGGTCGCCGCGGCGATGTCGGGTTCCGAGGGCGTGGCGACGCGGCGCAGCGTCACGGTGGGACGCGATATGCTGTATGCGGCCGCCCCCATTTTAGCCGCCGGCGGCCGCATCGGCGGCGCGGCGCGGCTGTCGGTGCCGCTGACGGACGTCGAGGCGCGCGTCGGCCGGGTGCGCCGGCTCGTGCTCGGGACCACTTTGGCCGCCCTGCTGGCGGCGCTGGCGGCCTCGGCCCTTCTGGCGCGCGGCGTGGCGCGGCCGGTCGCGGAGATGGCCGACGCCGCACGGCGGCTGAGCGCGGGAGACTACGGCGCGCGGGTGCGCGGGCTGGGCGGCGACGAACTGGGCGCCCTCGGCGCGACGATGAACGCGCTGGCCGAGCGCGTGCAGGAGACGGTCGGGGAATTGTCGCGGGACAAGTCCCAGTTGAGCGCGGTGCTCGACCAGATGGCCGAGGCCGTCGTCGCCGTGGACGCCGCGGGAATCGTGCTGGTCGTCAATCCCGCGCTGTCGCGCCTGCTGGGCGTTCCGCCGCAGGCCGCGCGCGGCCGCCGCTACCTGGAGACCCTGCGGCACAACGGCATCGTCCAGCTCATCGGGGAGGTCCTGCGCGACGGCAAGCCGGCCGCGCGGGAAGTGCGCCTGTTCGCCCCGGAGGAGCTGGTCTTCGACGCGCACGCGGCCCCGCTGGTCCGGGACGGACGCGTCGGCGGCGCGCTGCTCGTGCTCCATGACATCACCCGCCTGCGCCGCCTGGAGCGGATGCGCCGGGACTTCGTCGCCAACGTCAGCCACGAACTGCGCACGCCGCTGTCGTCCATCAAGGGCTTCGCCGAGACTCTGCGCGCGGGCGCGTTGGACGATCTCGAGAACCGCCTCGACTTCCTTAAGACCATCGAGGAGCACGCGGACCGCCTGACCAAGCTGGTCGACGATCTGCTCGATCTGTCGGCCATCGAGTCCGGCCATCGCGCTCCGCGTCTGGCCGAGACCGATCTGGGGCGGCTCCTTTCGGAGTCCGCGCGGGCCTTCGCGCCGGCCGCGGAGGCGCGCGGCGTGCGCCTGGAGACGTCGTCGCCGCCGGACCTGCCGCGCGTCGCCGCCGACGCCGACCAGCTCCGCCAGATCCTGGCCAACCTCCTCGACAACGCGATCAAGTACACCGAGCGGGACGGCCGCGTCGAACTGGCGGCCGAGCCGTGGCCGGGCGGCGTGCGGGTCTGCGTGCGCGACACCGGCGCGGGCATCCCCGAGGCGGACCTGCCGCGTATCTTCGAGCGTTTCTACCGCGTCGACAAGGCCCGCGCCCGAGAGGCGGGCGGCACCGGCCTGGGCCTTTCGATCGTGAAGCACTTGGTGGAGGCGCACGGAGGCGAGGTCTCCGTCGAGAGCAGGCAACCGGGCGGCTGCGTGTTCCGTTTCACGCTGCGCGCCGCCTGACGCGTCATGCGTTCGTCACGCGGAGTTGACCTGGCGAGCATGGCTCCGTACCGATCCCAATGAGGTACCATCAGCGCGCCGTCATCTCACGCCGAGGAGAACCTATGAACAAGACGTTCGCCGCCGCGGCCCTCGCCGCGTTCTTCCTGTCGGTCCTTTTCCCGTCCGCGTCCGCGCAGGTCGATAAGCTCAAGCTGTCGGACGTGATCCAGACCCTCACGTACTCCGGAGACCTCCGCCTGCGCAACGACGTCCGCGGGCGCCGGGGCGGCGGGCTCAACAACGCCGGCGGCGTCAACGACGCCAGCCAGCAGCGCTACCGCCTGCGCTTCGGCTTGGAAGCGGCGCTTCCCGACGACCTGACGGCGGCCTTCCGCCTGGCGTCGGGCACGGGCGAGCAGGTTTCCACGAATCAGAGCGCCGGCAAGCTGGGTTCACAGAAAGGCGTTTACATCGATACGGCGTTCCTGAAGTGGAAGCCGACGGTCGGCGCGAACGCGACGACGACCTTGGTCGGCGGACGCATGATCAATCCGCTGTGGCGCACCTACTCATCGGACGTCGTCTGGGACGACGACTTCAATCCCGAGGGCGCGGGCGAGTCCGTCGAGTGGCTGTTTCCCGACGCCGGCGTGGCGGTGTTCGCCAACGGACTGCAGATGATCGCCGACCAGGATTCCAGCGCGGGCAAGAACCAGTGGGAGTTCTCCGGACAGCTGGGCGCCGAGGCGCCCCTGCCGTTCGAGACCCGCTTGCGCGCGGCCGCGGCTTACCATAAGTGGAGCGACGCGAGCCGTTCGTCCCTGAATCCGGCGGTGGTCCAGGACGGCAACCGCCGCTTGGCCAACGGCGGGCTGGCCAACGCCTTCGGCGTCGGCGAGGTCACCGCTCAATTGACCGGCTGGGCCGGGCGCGTTCCGGTCAACCTGCAGGCGACGGTCGTGCGCAACCTGTCGGCGCGCAATTTCTCCGCCCCGGCGGCGTACGTCGGGCCGGTGGGCCGCGACGCCTATCAGGCCGGCGTCATCCTGGGGACCGCCAAGGCGAAGGGCTCCTGGGAAGCCGCCTACTTCAAGAAGTACGCCCAGATGGACGCCACGGTCGCGGACGTCGCCGACTCCGACTTCGGCGACGGCGGCACGAACCGGGCGGGCCACGTCATGTGGGTCGCCTACGCGCCGCGCGATTGGATGGTCCTGAAGGTCAAGGGCTTCGTCACGGACGTCATCGACCGGCAGTTCGCGCCCGGCGACAAGGCCGTCAACCGCCTGCAGACCGATCTTTCGATCAAATTCTGAACCAACGGAGAAAAATCATGAAACTCCTATCGACGCTTCTTGCCGCCGCCGTCCTTTCGGCGCCGGCCGCCGCGCAGGTCCGCTCGCTGAACGGGGCCGGGGCCACGTTCCCCTACCCGATCTACTCGAAATGGTTCGACGAATACCAGAAGGCGAAGCCGGATCTGCGGATCAACTACCAGTCGATCGGTTCCGGCGGCGGCATCCGTCAGATCACCGAGCGCACCGTCGACTTCGGCGCCTCCGACGGCCCGATGACCAACCAGCAGCAGTTCAAGGTCGACGGCAAAATCCTCCACATCCCCACCGTGTTGGGCGCGGTCGTGCCCGCCTACAACCTCAAGGGAGTAGAGGACCTGAAGCTGTCCGGTCCCGTTCTGGCGGACATCTTCCTGGGCAAGATCACGCGCTGGACGGACCCCTCGATCAAAACGTTGAACCCGGAGGCCGCTCTGCCGGACGCGCCGATCACCGTGGTCCACCGCGCGGACGGCTCGGGCACGACCTACTGCTTCGTCGACTACCTTGCGAAGGTCAGCCCCGAGTGGAAGTCCAAGGTCGGCGTCGGCACCGCCGTCAACTGGCCGGTCGGCCTGGGCGGCAAGGGCAACGAGGGCGTGTCGGGGTTCGTGAAGCAGACCCCGGCCTCGATCGGCTACGTCGAGCTGATCTACGCCAAGCAGAACGACATCGCCTATGCCTCCGTCCGAAATAAGGCCGGCAAGTTCGTGAAGGCGTCGGTCGAAAGCGTCACGTCGGCCGCGGCGGCGGCGGCGAAGAACATGCCCAAGGATTACCGCGTCTCGATCACCGACGCGTCGGGCGAGGCGGCGTACCCGATCTCGACCTTCACCTGGCTGCTGGTCTACCAGAAGAATACCGCGGGCAAAGGCGCCGTCCTCAAGGACTTCCTGCGCTGGATGCTCAAGGACGGCCAGGCGATGACGGCCCCGCTGGGCTACGCGCCCCTGCCGGACGCGGTCAACGCGATGGTCGCCAAGACCGTGGAGACGATCCAATAATGACCGTCGCCGCAATCCCCGGCCCTCGAGAGAGGGCCGGGGACCGTCTTTTCCGCTTGACGATCGCCGGCTTCGCGGGGCTGGTCCTGCTCGTCGTGCTGGCCCTGGCCTGGCAGTTGGCGCGGGCCTCGACGCAGACCTGGCGGACGTTCGGCCCGGCCTTCCTGTGGACCTCGACGTGGGATCCGGTCGGCGAGGTCTTCGGCGCCCTGCCCTTCCTGTACGGCACGGCGGTCTCGTCGCTTCTGGCCCTGCTGATCGCCGTCCCGCTGGGGGTCGGCTCGGCCGTGTTCCTCACCGAACTGGCGCCGCGCCGCGCCGCCGAGGCGCTGATGTTCGCCGTCGAGCTTCTCGCCGCCGTTCCCAGCGTGATTCTGGGTCTTATCGGAGTCTTCGTGCTCGTCCCCGCCGTGCGCGCGGTCGAGCCGATTCTAGGGAAGACGCTCGGCTTTCTCCCCTTCTTCCGCGGCGCGCCGTACGGCGTCGGCCTTCTTTCGGCGTCGTTGATCCTGGCGTTCATGGTCCTGCCTTACATCACGACGATCACGCGCGAAATACTGCTGACCGTCCCGCGACCGCTGAAAGAAGGCATGTACGCCCTCGGCGCCACCCGCTGGGAGGTCGTGCGCGGGGTCAGTCTGCCTTACGCGCGCTCGGGCGTCCTCGGCGCGGTTTTCCTCGCCCTGGGCCGCGCGCTGGGCGAGACGATGGCCGTCACCATGGTCATCGGCAACACGCCGAAGATCTCCGCGTCCCTGTTCGATCCCGCCTACAGCATGGCCGCCGTCATCGCCAACGAACTGGCCGAGGCCGCCAGCGACGCTCATTTGTCCGCGCTGATCGCCATCGGCCTGACCTTGCTGGCCGTGACCGTGGCCGTCAACGGCGCGGCGCGTCTCATGATCTACCGCCTGGAGCGTCGGTGAGCGACGCGGCCTACGCCGGGCGCCGGCGCGTCAACGCGGCGATGCTCGCGCTGACGGCGGCCTGCGCCGCGGTTTCGGCGGGGGTCCTCCTTGCGATCCTGGCCTACATCGCCTGGCAGGGCGCGTCCGCGATCGGCTGGTCTTTCCTGGTGAATCTTCCCAAGCCCGTCGGCGAGGTCGGCGGGGGCATCGCCAACTCCATCGTGGGTTCGATTCAAGTCGTCGGCTTGGCCGGGCTGATCGGGGCGCCCGTCGGCGCGCTCGCCGGGGTCTACCTGGCCGAGTACGGGCGCGGGCGCTTCGCGTTCTGCGTCCGCTTCGCGGCGGACGTGCTCAACGGCGTGCCGTCGATCGTCGTCGGGCTCTTCGCCTACGCGCTGATCGTGATGCCCATGAAGCGCTTCAGCGCGCTCTCGGGCTCCGTCGCGCTGGCGCTGATCATGATTCCCATCGTCCTGCGCAACACCGAGGAGTTCATCCGTCTGGTGCCCGGGACCATCCGCGAGGCCGCGCTGGCCCTGGGCGTGCCGCGCTGGAAGGTCACGCTGTTCGTGGTCCTGCCCAGCGCCGGCCGCGGCATCCTCACCGGCGCGCTGCTCGCGCTGGCGCGCGTCTCCGGGGAGACCGCCCCTCTGATCTTCACCGCCTTCGGAAACCGCTTCTGGGGCGAAGGCTTCCTGAGCCCCGTCGCCACCTTGCCGCACACGATCTACACTTATGCGATCTCGCCGTACGAGGACTGGCACCGGCAGGCCTGGGCCGCGGCGCTGGTCCTGATGGCCTTCGTGCTGGCGGTCAACGCGGCCGCGCGCGTCTGGCTGAAGCCGTCCAGGGGAGCCGCTTACTAGAATGGATTCGATTCCGGTGATCATGTCGGTCAAGGGGTTGCGCGCCGGCTACGACGGCGGCGCTTCCGTGCTCCAAGGCGTGAGCCTCGGCGTTCGCGAGAAGGCCGTGACCGCGATCATCGGCCCCTCGGGCTGCGGCAAGTCCACCTTGATCCGCTGCCTGAACCGCCTGCATGAATCGCTTCCCGGAGCGTACTGCGAGGGCGAAATCCTCCTCGACGGGCGCAACGTCCTGACCCTCGATCCGGTCCTCCTGCGCCGGGAGGTGGGCATGGTGTTCCAGCGCCCGAACCCGTTTCCCACGATGAGCATTTTCGACAACGTGGCCTCCGGCCTCACGCTCAACGGCGAGCGCGACCGCGCGCTGATCGCCGAGCGCGTGGAGCTCAGCCTGCGCCAGGCGGCGCTGTGGGACGAGGTCAAGGACAAGTTG
>CAIQSZ010000382.1 GCA_903874575.1 uncultured Elusimicrobia bacterium | reverse complement strand
GACCGCGACGACCGAGCGCATTCTGGCTAAAGTCGCCAGAAGTAAAGAAGTGTTGGAGACACTACACTAGCGAACTTCCCAGAGGTGGTGCCACTGGGGAACAATGAGGGTCTTGAGGCCGGCGCGCAGGGCCCGGTTCTCTAAAGCCAGAATGCGGGGGGGCGAGGGCGGTACGACGCCGCCGATGGGCGTGGCAGGCTGGAGGATGAGGAGCGGCCGACGCGGCGCGGCCCCCAGGAGCGCCAGGGCATGGGCCCACTCCGCGTCCGTGGTGCGGTCGGTGAGCACGACTTTCGCGAAGGTCCCCCGAGGCGCCTCCTTCAGAAAGGCGGTGTGAACGCCCCACAGCGCGCGGCCGACGGACGACGGGAGCTTCACGTCCATGGAGACCGCGTCGCACAGCGGCGCGAGAGCGCGCATCACCGCGGGCAAGGTTCCGTTCGTCTCCAGGTAGTTCTCAAGGCCACGAGCGCGGGTCCAGCGCATCAACGGTTCCAGAAACGCCGGATACAGAAGCGGTTCGCCGCCGGTCCAGGCGACGGCGCGGTGACGGCGCTTCGCCTCCAAGCGCAGGACGGCCGCCTTCACCCTCTCCGCGGTCCAGACCGCGCCCGACGGGATCGGTATGCTTTCTGGCGTGTCGCAGTAATCGCAACGCAGGTTGCAGCCGCCCAGGCGGACGAAGATCTGGCGTTCGCCGACGCGCGGCCCTTCGCCCTGCAAAGAGGAAAACACCTCGAGAACGCGGGCGCGGGAGGGGTCGGAAAACGCGAGAGCGGCGCTCAAAGGGCCGGATCCTCCAGGCCCGCCTCGCGAAAGCCCTTGGCGCGCAGTTGGCAGGAGTCGCACTTGCCGCAGGGACGCCGTCCCCCGGCGTAGCACGACCAAGTCAGCGACAGCGGCGCGCCGACTTTCGCGGCCAGCCGCACGATGCCCCTTTTGTCGAGATGAAGCAGCGGCGCCAGAACCTTGAGGACGCCCCCCTCGCTGCCGCGCTTGGTGCCCAGCTTCGCGACGCGCGCGAACGCGTCCAGGAACGGCGGCCGGCAGTCGGGATAGCCCGAGTAATCGAGCGCGTTCGCGCCGATGACGACGGCCGAGGCTCCAATCGCGTCGGCCAAGGACGCGGCCAGCGAGAGGAACATGGTGTTGCGTCCCGGGACGTAGGTGGACGGCACGCCGCCCGCCCCGATCTGCGCGGGCGCGACCTCAGGCAGCTTCAACGCCTTATTGACCAAAGAAGAGCCTTTCAGCCACGCCAGGTCCAAGACCACCTCATGCAGGGGCGCGCGGGCCTTCTTGGCGACGGCGCGCGCGGCCCTCAACTCGCACGCGTGGCGCTGGCCGTAGCGCACCGCGAGCGCGACCGGCGCGTAACCTCGCGCCTTAGCCCAGTACAGCGCCGTGGTGGAATCCAGGCCTCCCGACAATAGGACCACCGCGCTCTTCTTCACGCCCGGCTCTCCTTGACGGGGAACTTCCCCTCGAGCGCCTCGCGGCAGATGCGCACCACGTCTGCGCTGAAGTTGCCCTTGTCGATCATCCAGTTCAAGTAGCCGCGGTCCTGCGCCGCCACCTCGCGCAAGGTCCGGCCCTTGTGCTTGTTGCCGAAGCCGAAAGCGGCCTCGCCGTTCTTCCAGACGAGCTTGCCCTCGGCGTCGACGCGTCCGGGATCGACGGCGGAACAGAACGCCTCCAGGCCCGCCACGTCCTTGGGCAGGTCCGCGTAATGCTCGACCTGCGCGAACAGAACCTCCAGGGAGGCGCGCACGTCGGCCTCGGCGCGATGCGCCCCGGCCAGATCCTTGCCGCAGTAGAATTTATACGCGGCGGTCAGGTCGCGGCGCTCCTTGCGCTGGAAAATGACGAACGCGTCGACGACGCGGCGCCCCGCCGACGGCCAGTCGAAGCCCGCGCGCTTGAGCTCGTTGGTCAACAGCGGGATATCGTAGCGCGCGGCGTTGAAGCCGGAGACGTCGGCGCCGTGGAATATCTCCAGCAGCTTCGGCGCCAGGTCCTTCAGCGTCGGCTGGCCGCGCACCATCTCGTCGGTGATCTTATGGATCGCGGTGGCCTCGGGCGGGATCGGCACGCCGGGATCGACCAACGAGGAGAACACCGTCTCGCTGCCGTCGGGCTCGCGGCGCAGGACGCACACGTCCACGATCCGGTCTTGGTTGACGTCGGTGCCGGTGGCCTCTAAATCGAAGACGCACAGCGGTCGGTCGAGCTTCATCATCGCGGGGGCTCCTTGCCGTCCGGCGGGCGGCACTCATAGGTCAGATGCACGAAACGCTCGACGACGAAGTGCGCGTCGCCGCGCGGGATGGTGGAGGCGATGTCTTCTTCGGCGTACTTCGCGTCGGCGTCCTGGCGCGTGAACTCGTCGGTGACCCTCGGCTCGAGGTCCCTGCCGCAGTTGTGCGACATGAGCTTGCGCGCCAGGCGCCTGCGTCCGGCCACGAACCAACTCCAGCCTTCGGCCGAGTAGCGCACGCGCCCCCCGCCGAAGTCCACGAAGCCGACTTCCTTCACGGGCCCTCTGCGCGGGCGGCGGCGCTCCACGTTCTCCGCCGCGCAGGCCGCAAGACATGCGGCCCCCACGACCAGCAGGGCGAGGCGCCTCATCCGAGCGGCCTCAGTTCTCCGGCGTGCGCGCGGCCGGGCGCGTCGGCCCTCCCGGTCAAGCGCCGGGCGCAGCGCCTTCCGTCCAGGATGGTCTCCTCCATGAACGAGTACTTCCAGGCGCCGTAGCGCCCGATCGACTCGACGCCGCGCCCGCCGAGGTAGCGGAGTATCGCCGTCACGGCGGGCGTGCGCGCGAAGTCGTAGACCACGTAACCGACGGGAACCGGCATCCACGCCCGCGCGGACAGTTCGTCGCGGCGGCGCAGGAGGCCGCAGTCGCGCAGGCCCTTCAGCGCCGCCGACTCCAGCTTCGCCGTATCGACGCGCGCGCCGCCGGGCCGGGCAATCTCGACATAAAGAGCGCTGTGACCGGCGGGCGCCAGTCCCGCAGCGAAGTTCGTGGAACATCCGACGCGGTAGAACGGGTGCTTCTTCTCGGGAAAATAGATCCAGTGCTTATCGGTGACCCCCGCGCGCGCCACGCCCAGGTTGAGATTCCACACCGTATTCCAGCGCAGGCGACGGCGCGCCTCCTTGACCCGGGACGGGAGCGGCGAGGCCAGGTCCAGAAATTCGTTGAGCGGCAGCGTGTTGACCAGGCGCTCGTAGCGCACCTCCCCCAGCCCCTCGACCCGCGCGACCTTCTCGCGCAAATCGACGGCCGACACGCGCGCGCCCAGGCGCACCACGCCGGGCTCCAGGCGCGCGGCCAGCGCGTCGGGCAGGCTCTGGATGCCGCCGCGCTTGGGATAGCGGAACGACGCATTGTAGCCGAACAGCTTGTTCTGATCGGACAGCGCGCCGTACAGGACCTCCGAGGCGGTGGGCTTGGGCACGAAGCGCCCTTGCCACTCCGTCGTCATCTTCGACAGCGGCGTCCGCCAAAGCTTCTCGTTGTACGGCTTCATGAAGTGATCGGTTATCCCGTCGCCGAACGTGGCGCGGCACCAGGAGAGGAAATCGGGGGCTTTCGCGAGCGGGCGCGGGCGATGGACGGTTTCCAAGAAGCCCGCGACGCACTCCAGCACGCTCGCAGGCGGCAGGCCGCGCACGTTCGCCTGAAACGGGTAGCGGGTGTACGTGCCCTGCGAGAATATCCAGGCCCGCCGGTCGTGCGAGGCGACGTTGTCCTTCAACAGGTCCAGCACGAAGTCCCGGCCGTACGGATCATGGAGATGGAGCAGATGCCCGGTGTAATCGAAGGTGAAGCCGCCGACGCGCCGCGATCCGGCGGTCCCGCCCACCGCCTGCCGCGCCTCGACGACCAGGCGCGACGAGGTCCCCAGACGCCCCAGATGGTGCGCCGTCGAGAGGCCCGCCAAGCCCCCGCCCAGGATCAGGACGTCGGTCTTCATTTCATCGAGATCAGAGACAGGCGCCGGCCCGCCCACAGCATCACGACGGCGACGAACGTGTAAATCGCGAGCGCGCCCTTGAGAGGGTATTGCGTCGCCAGGAACGCGCAGAAGCTCAGGAAGGCGGCCGCCGCCGCCGCCGCCAGCACCACCCCCCGGCGCGACAGTCCGGCGCGCTCCAGGCGCAACGCGAAGTGGTCCTTCGAGCCGAGGAACGGCGACTTGCCTTGGTTCAGGCGCAGGACGCTGACGAAAAAGGTGTCGAAAACCGGCACGAACAGGATCAGAATCGGCGCGAACACGCCCGCGTCGTTGACCGCGCCGGGATGCGCCCCGAGGGAGAGCCCCGCCAGCAGAAAGCCCAAGGTCAGGCTGCCGCAGTCTCCCATGAACAGCTTATGCCGCTTCGAAAGATTCCACGGCAGGAAGCCCAACGCCGCGCCCGCGACCGCCGCGGCGGCGTATTTCACATACTGTTCCTGGGACGGCAGGGACACCAGCAGGAAGGCGATCGCGGCGATCACCGCCTGGCTTGCCGCCAAGCCGTCCATGATATCGATGATATTGAACGAGTTGGTCACGCCGACGACCCAGATCATCGTGATCAATCCCGCGACCCACGGCGGATGGATGAAATGAATGCGCAGCCCGAACGACGCCAGCAAGGTCGTCGCCAGGAACTGCACGAGGAGCTTGGGCTTGTAGTCCAGGCCCTCCGGGCGGCGAAGGTCGTCGGCCAGTCCCAGCAGGAATACCAGCGTACCGCCGAACAGCAGGGAGCGCAGATTATAAAGCGTCCCGTTGGGAAAATTCGTCGTCAAGCGCAAAAGCAGCATCGCGCCTGAAAAGCCCGCCCAGATCGCGACGCCGCCGAAAATGGGGGTGGGCGCGACATGGGTCTTCACCGCAGAAATCGGCGCGTCGAGCAGGCCGAGGCGCAGGGACAACAGGCGCACCAGCGGCGTCAGAAAAAACGAGATCGTCGCGGCGACCGCGAAGCACGCCAGGTACAGACCGGGCTCCAGGATCATCGCGGCCCCGCCAGGGCGGCCAGCAGGCACGCCGGGCCCCGGAAGATCGGCGTCAGATGCTTCTCGAGGCCCCGCCAGTTCGCCGCGCCTTTCTCGGTCATCACGCCCAGCCCGGAACCGAGGCGCGCGGTCTCCCGCGGCACGAAGAGGAGATGCGTGAAGCCGTCGGCCCGCAAGGCCCCCGCCAAGTCCTCGGACGAGACGGCCTCGTCGGCGCGGCGCACGAACAAGTTCGGGGCGTGGACGGTGCTGGACAGGTGCGCGCGGGCAACGTAATAGCCGCGTTGCTCGCCGACGACCAGGATGTCCGCGTCCGGCGCCAGCATCCGCCCCGCCGCGGCGGCGCAGGGGTAGTACTCGAGACGGCGGGAGAGAAACTCGCCGCGGTCCTCCAACGCGAGCATCGCCGCCGGCGAACCCAGCACGGCCAGGGGCAGTCCGTACCGGTCGATCAGGGCATCATAGGTCAGGGCATACCGCTCCGGTAACCACTGCTTGAGGGGCATCCGACTGCCGGGATGGACGGCGATGAAGGG
>CAIQSZ010000381.1 GCA_903874575.1 uncultured Elusimicrobia bacterium | reverse complement strand
CCCGGCCACGCCCGGCTTCGTGCGCGTGCCCTTCGGCGACGCCGACGCGCTGAAAAGCGCCATCAACGCCAACACCGTGGGCTTCTTGTTCGAGCCCATCCAAGGCGAGGCCGGCGTCATACTGCCGCCGCCCGGCTATCTCAAGAAGGCCCGCCGCCTCTGCTCCACCTACAGCGTCATCATGTGCGCCGACGAGATTCAGACCGGCCTGGGCCGCACGGGCGCCATGTTCGCCTGCGACCACGACAAGATCGTGCCCGATATGTACGTCCTGGGAAAGGCGCTGTCGGGGGGGCTCTACCCGGTCTCCGCCGTGGTCGGCGACGAAAAAGTGATGTCGCTGTTCACTCCCGGCACGCACGGCTCCACCTTCGGCGGCAATCCGCTGGCGGCGGCCGTCGGCGAGGCCGCGCTACGCGTCCTGCTGCAGGAGCAACTGCCCCAGCGCTCGGCGAAACTGGGCGCGCGCTTCCTGGAAAAGCTGAAGACCCTCAAACACCCGAAGCTCCGGGAAGTGCGCGGCCGAGGCCTGATGATGGCTCTGGAGTTCACGGTGCCCGCGCGGCCCCTGGTGCTGGACTTGGCTAAGCGCGGCCTGCTCGCCAAGGACACCCATCAGTTCACGGTGCGCCTGGCGCCCCCGCTGGTCATTGGCGACTCCCAGCTCGACGCGGCCTTCCGCATCATACGGGACGCCGTCGCCGCTTTCCCGGAGTGACGCCCGGTCCTTTCGGCGTCGAGCCACCGCGCATTCTCTGAGTCAGGACTTCTACGGCTTTTTCGACGACGGGATCCGCGATGCGGGTGCCAAGCGGACAATCTAAGAGTTCGAACAGGCGCTGTTTCATGATCTGAGATCGCAGCTCCAGAGGAACATCGACGATATAGTCTGGGATTATGCCGCCCGTCCCCGGAATCTTACTGCCATCTTTGGGATTGCGTCGAGCGTTGACGTTCCACATGCATGATGGAGCGCCTTTACCGGTTGAGCCCGGGCATGGTATAGGTATATATACGAGGTCTTCAGTAATTTTAAAGGAACGACCCTGGGACTGCTCATACACGACCTGTTTGGTTCCTTTACCATAGCTGCGGGCACCGACGATTGGATACCCCCTGTATTTGAGGACTCCCGCCAAAATCTCACTGGCGGACGCCGATCTTTCATCGATAAGAACTGCGACCGGCATTCCGAAGAACGCGCCGTCCCCCTGCGCGACGTACTTAAAGTCTAAAACCTCTTGATGCCGAAACTCGGCGATCGTATCGCCGTCGCTGAGAAACTCGGCGGCGACGGCTGAAACCGTATTGTTATTGCCCCCAGGGTTCCCGCGCACATCGATAATGAGAGCTTCGGCTCCAGAATCGCGCAACTGCCTGATAGCGGAAATTATTTTCTCATCCAAGTCGGTTTGGAACAAGGTAAAGTAAATATACCCAATGTTGGGCCCGACCATTTTCTTGAGTATTCCGGGAAGCTCGATTTGAGTTCGCGTGACCTCGATTGGATCAAGCTCTCGGCCCTCTCGTAGCACGACCAGAGACATGCTAGTACCAGCCTCGCCCTCGAGATGCACCTTATCAATGGGCACGCCGGCTACCCTTTTCCCATCGATGGCCGCCACGATGTCGCCGTCTTTGAGTCCCGCCTTATCGGCTCCATAACCGGGATACACGAAGTCCAGCCTGACGCCGGAGGCGTCTGCTGAAGCCTCCACGCCGATACCGGATAACGTCCCCCGGCTGATGCTGTCCCAAAATTTGGCGGATATCTCCGGGCCCATGTAATCAGTATGAGGATCTTTCAGGTGCAGGACGGCGACTTGGAGCATATGATCGACGACCGTGTCCCAGTCATTTAGCGGGCGCTCTTTACCGATAATTGAACTCATTTCTCGAAGCATCGCCTGCCAATCAGATACTGATATCGGTTTAATAAATTTTTTAATAAGGATTGACATTGCTTCAGCCAAGCGTCCGTAGGCAGCACTCCCGTTGAATGACGCATCTTTTGCGGCCAAACCATGGATGAAGTCAAGGCTACTCTGCATTTCCTTGAGTTGCGAGCGCGACAGTCTTGCCTCAGCTCCGTTCATCGTGCTGTAGCCCGTCCTGATGAAATAACCTTCGGGCTGAGCATACATCTGATCGAAGGAGGGTTCGGCCGCAACTAAAGACGGAATTGAGACGGCGGCCATGACGCAGAAAGCGAATGTATATGCCATAAATCCGAGCCTCGCATATTGAGCTGATCCATGATGATATACTGGAATGAAGCAATAGTCATGGGCTCTAAGCCCTATGCAGGGACAGGCCTAAGGGCGCGAGTATTTATCAGGAGAGGGCGACGGCATGTTCTCAGACGCGTCCGGATGGAGCGGAATCTCCACTGCGAGCACCGCGCTCGTCGATTCCGCTTCGCGGACTGGCACCGAGCAACAGTCGCCATAAGCGATGAAGCGCACGCCGAACGCGACGGCGAGTATGAGGGCCAGGGCGATGACGCGTCCCAGCACGCCGCCGTTGTCGCCGCTCATGAGTTCCGCCGTGGCGCGCGGGTCAAGGAGGCCACGTCGCGACGGATTTGGGCCTTCAACCCGCCCAAGGATCCGAACTTCTTTTCGGCGCGGATGGCCGACAGGAAGCTTACCTTAAGGGTGCGGCCGTACAGGTCTCCGGTCCAGCCGGGAACATGAACCTCGACGACCAGGCGCCTGCCGCCGAGCGTCGGACGCAGGCCGACGTTGCACACCGCCAGGCGCTCTCCCAAGGTAGTGCCGAAGACTTGGACGCGCCAGACGCCTCGAGGAAGTCGCTCTGGAGAGCGCGGTCTGATATTGGCGGTGGGAAAACCCAAGCGGCGGCCGACTCCGTCGCCCCTCACGACGCGCCCTCGCAAGGTTCTCACGGCTTGGCCGCCTTGAGCGCGCGGTCGAGCACGGGGAGGGATTCGAGCAGGCGGCGGGCCAGCTCCTGGGGCGTCAGCGCGCGAGCGGAGTCCAACGACAGGGCGTCCGCGATGTCGAACGGCCCGATCTTCTCGCGGCGCAGGCTGGACACGGTGGCGCCGCACGCTAGGCGATCGCCCAGAACCTCGGCTATGGAACGGACGTAGGTGCCGCTGGCGCAGTGGACGCGGTGCTCCAGTTCCGGCGCGTTCCAGGACAACGCCGTCCAGTCGTAGACCGTCGCGGTGCGCGGCTTGACGGGCACTTCCTGGCCGGCGCGCGCGTAGTGGTACAAGGCCTTGCCTTGATGCTTCACGGCCGAGTAAGCGGGCGCGGGAGCGTCGATGCCGCCGATAAGGCCCTTCACTTCTGCGGAAAGCCGCGCCAAAGTCAGAGGGGGAACGGGCTTTTCGGCGACGGTTTTCCCCATGATGTCGCCGGTGTCCGTCTTCACTCCTAGGCGGATGGTGCCGGAGTAAACCTTGTCGAAACCCTGCAAACGCGACTGCAAGCGCGTGCACGGACCCGCCAGAATCCCCAACAGGCCCGTGGCCAAGGGATCCAACGTGCCGATATGCCCCACCTTGGTGCCGCGCGCAAACAGCTTGCGCAGCACCGCGACGACGTCGTGAGAGGTCCAGTCGCGCGGCTTGTCGACCAGCAACAGGCCGCCGGCCGCCGTCGCGTCCGTCACTTCTTGTCGCGCTCCTTCTCGAGCTTATGCAGAAGCTCGTCGATGCGGGAAGCCTTTTTCGGAGTATCGTCGAACTCGAACTTCAGGTTCGGAATGGTCTTCACCGTGACGCGCTTTTTTATGAGCTCTCGAAGATACGGGGCGGCCCGCTCCAGCGCTTTGCCGGCGCTCTCGCGCTCCGCGTCGGATCCCAGGATCGAGTAGTAAACGACGGCGGTCTTGCGGTCGGCGGACAATTCCAGATCGGTGACCGTGAGGAAGCCGGTGAGACCCGGGTCCTTGACCTGGCGCAGCAACTCGGAGACAAGCTCTTTGTAAAGCTCCTTAAGACGCTCGCCGCGATCGTACATGGAAAGGGTCCGAGCCTAACGAGGCGACTGCGAGAGCCGACGAGTGCGCGTCTCCTTGACGAAGAACTCAAGAAGGTCTCCGACCTTAAAGCCCCCGAAACCGTCGATGCCGATGCCGCACTCTTGCCCCTTATCGATCTCCTTGACGTCGTCCTTGAAGTGCTTGAGCGTGCTGACCTTGCCTTCGTGCACGGACTTCCCATCGCGCATGACCCGGATGAAGCCGCCTCGCGTGACCTTGCCGTCGCGGACCGCGGTGCCGGCGATATTGCCGCCTTTGACCGCGAAAGTCGCCTTGACCTCGCCTTTACCGACGATGACATCGACGACTTCGGGCGCGAGCAGTCCTTCGAGAGCCGCCTTCACGTCCTCGATGAGATCATAAATGATCTCGTAACTACGGATCTCGACGCCGTCGTGATCGGCGATCTCCTTGGCCCGGGCGTCGGCGTCCGCATGGAACATCAGGACGACGGCGTCGGACGCGGAGGCCAACAGAACGTCGGACTCGGACGCGTTTCCTATGGCCCCGTGGATCACGCGCACGCGGCACTCGGTCGTGGCCATGCCCTCTAGAGAATCGCGCAGGGCCTGCAGGGAACCCTGCGTATCGGCTTTCAGCACGATGTTGAGATCTTTCGCCTTCGAGGAGCCGGAGGTCAGCGCGGAGCGCAGGCCGACCAAGGTCATGTGCTTCTGGTGGGCCATCATCTGCTCGCGGTGAACGAGGCGCCGCTTCTCGGCGATGTCACGCGCGGACTTTTCGTTCTCGACGACGGTGAAGGTGTCGCCGGCTTGAGGGTTGCCCGTGAGACCCAATATCTCGACTGGAGTGGAAGGACCCGCGATCTCGATGCGGCGACCCAGGTCATCGACCAGCGCCTTGATCTTGCCGTAGGCGAGGCCTGAAACGAATGCATCGCCGTTTTTCAGCGTGCCCGCTTGAACGAGAATGGTCGCAACCGCGCCGCGCTTGGGATCCATCTTCGCCTCGAGCACGGTGCCGTGGGCAAGGCGGTCCGGATTGGCCTTTAATTCCAAGATCTCGGACTGAAGGAGAAGATTTTCGATCAGCTTGTCTAGGTTTAGGCGCTTTTTCGCCGAGACGTCGACGAAAATGGTCTTGCCGCCCCACTCCTCGGCTTGGAGGCCGTGGTTGGCGAGGTCCTGGCGGATTTTTTGCGGATTGGCCCCCGGCAAGTCGATCTTATTGACCGCGACGACGATGGGCACGCCGGCCGCCTTCGCGTGGTCGACGGCTTCCAGCGTCTGAGGCATGATGCCGTCGGTGGCGGAGACCACAAGGATGACGATATCCGTGACCTTGGCGCCGCGCGCGCGCATCGCGGTGAAAGCCTCGTGACCCGGGGTGTCGAGGAACACGACCTCGCCCTTGTCCACCTTCACCTTGTAGGCGCCGATGTGCTGCGTGATGCCTCCCGACTCGCCCTCCGCGACGTGGGACTTGCGAATGGCGTCCAGCAACGAGGTCTTGCCGTGGTCGACATGGCCCATGATGGTGACCACTGGCGGACGCGGCTTCAACTTCGCGGGATCTTCCTTCTCCGTCTTCGTCACCGCGAGTTCCTCTTCCTTGTACATAGCGACGACTTCCAGCTCAAACCCGAAGTCGGATGCGACGACCTGAGCGGCCTCGGTCTCCAGACGCTGGTTGATCGTGGCGAAGACGCCCAACGTCATCAGTTTCTTGATGACGTCGTTGGTCTTGACCTCCATCTTCTCCGAGAGTTCGCGGACGGTGATCATCGATGAAACTTGGATCTTTCTGAGCGCCGGCTTGGCGCCGGATTCAGCGGGCTTGGGAGCGGGAACGGACGGCTGGGACGAACGGTTCTGGCCGTGGCCTGCGCCGCGCTGGCCGGGCCGATGCTGCTGGCCGGGGCCGCGGTAGCCGGGCTGACCCGGACGCGGCGCGGGACGGGGCGGCGAGAACGTCGGAGGCCGGGTCGTGATCGCGCCGGGACGAAGAATCACGGGTTTGGCAGGCTGTCCGGGGACCTGAGGCCTGACTGCAGGCATGCCGGGAGGCATGGAAGCGGACGGCTTGGCGACGACGGGCGCGGGAGGGACCGCAGGCTTAGGAGCCCCTGACGAGGCCGGAGCCGCGGGCCGCACCGGGGGCATTCCCGGCGGATGGCCGGGGGGCGTGGTAGGGGCGACAGGAGCGGAAGCCGGCGCCGCCGCGGCGGAAGCCGCGGGGGCGGATGGAAGGACAGGAACGGCCGGGACGACAGGCTCGGGAGAAACGGCAGACTTCGCGGCGGGAGGCTTAGGCAAGGACGCGCCCGCGGCCAAACGAGTAACGGTCGGAGCGGCTGTGGAAACCTTCCGCTTCTTGAACATATCGAAGGCGGACACCAAGTTCGACGAAGGCGGAGCAATGGAACCTTCTTCCTGCTTCGAACGGACTTCAGCTGCCGTCTTCGAGACGCCTTCGACTTCCGTCCTATCGGCCTTCCTCGAGCTCTTTTTCGGAGCGGCCGCCTTTTTAACGGGAACCTTCTGCGACTTGTCCTCGTCTTTTTCCTTCTCCGTCACCTTCTTGCTCGTCTTTTTTTCCATTCTCTCCGGGGGCTCCAAGAGTTCATGATAGCATTTTAGAACTCAAGCTTGAGGCGGCGTTCACTCCGCGGAGGCTTCGGAACTCGGGACGCCGGCTGCGGCCTTCGCCGAAGCGATGATCCTGGCGGCGGTCTTCTCGCCGATGCCGGATAAGGCGGTCAGATTCTCGACGGTACTGGCCGCCAGGCGGGGAATATCGGTGATGCCGGCTTTGACCAAAGTATCGGCCGTCTTCGGGCCCACGCCCTCGAGGGCAGCCAGCGCCGGCGCGGCCGCGGCTCCCGCGGCGACGGCATCGACGGTCTTCTGTCCCTCGGACTTGACCTCGAGAGTCCAACCGGTGAGCTTCTGCGCCAGGCGTACGTTCTGTCCGTCCTTGCCGATCGCCAGGGCGAGTTGTTCCTCGGCGACCAGGATCTCCGCGACATGGTTATCCGCGTTCAGGATACGCACGCCGGAAACCTTCGCGGGCGCCAAGGCGTTGGCCAGCGCCGTCTCGGCCTCGTCGGCGTAGGGGATAAGGTCGATACGTTCGCCCGCGACCTCGTTCATGATCGAGCGTATCCGGGAGCCGCGCAAGCCGACGCAGGCGCCGATGGCGTCCACCTTAGGATCGTTCGATTTCACGATGACTTTGGAGCGGAAGCCCGGATCGCGCACGATGTGCACGACCTCGACCGTCTTATCGCCGATCTCCGGAATCTCCAACTCCATCAGGCGCGAAAGGAAAAGTTCCGACGCGCGCGAGAGCACGACCGCGGGTCCGCGCTGGGCCTTGTCCACGCGCAGGATGACCGCGCGCACGTTCGCCCCGATGCCGTAGCGCTCGCGGCGGATCTGCTCGCGCAAGGGAAGAATGCCCTCGGTCTTTCCGAGGTCGACGATGATATTGCGGTCGAGAAAGCGATGGACGGCGCCGCTGACGATCTCGCCTTCCTTGGGCTTGAACTCCTCGTAGAGCTTGTCGCGCTCGACTTCGCGCACGCGCTGGGTCAATACCTGCTTGGCGGTCTGCGCGGCGATGCGCGCGAAATCGGAGGCGGGAGCGGGATAGGAGACCTCGTCGCCGATGCCGACGCCCGCTTTATACTTCTGCGCCGCCTCGACGGTGATCTCCAGGTCGGGCTCGGTTACGGTCTCGACGACCTTCTTCACCACCACGGCCGAGAACTGCCCGCTCTCGCGGTCGATGGTCGCGCGGATGTCCGCGTCCTTGCCCACGTGCTTGCGCAAGGAGGACACGACGGCGCCCTCGATCATCGAGAGAATCTCCTCCACCGGAATGTTCTTCTCCCTGGCGATCTGTTCCAGCGCTCCCATCAGTTCGGATTTGGCCATAAGATCAATCCCCCGGAAGTTCCGCCGCCGCGTCGTCGAGACGCACCTCATCGATGTTCCTGCGGTCGAACAGCTTGACCGACTCTCCGATCTTGACGGCGACCTTGTCGTCCTGCAGCCCCGCCAGGACCCCCACGAACCGGCGCTGGCCGTTGTCCGCGATCTTGACGCGAACCTTCACGGGCTTGCCCGTGAAACGCGCGAAATCCTTGTCCTTCTTGACGACCCGATCCAGCCCCGGCGAAGATATCTCAAGGACGTACGGTTGTTCTATGGCGTTCTTCTCGTCCAGGAACGCGCCCACGCGATCCGAGAAATAGGCGCAGTCGTCCAGCGTGAGGCCCTCGGGCTTTTCCAGAAAAAAGCGCAGGATCCATTGGTGGCCCTCCCGGCGCCACTGCAGGTCCACGATCTCGCCGCCCTCCTGCTCTATGAGGGGGGTGAGCAACTTCTCGATGTCTTCTGCGGTCATATTTTTCTCAATAAAAAAAGTGGCTCGAAACGGAAGCCACTTTCCACGAACGCCCCCGCGGTAGGGACGAACGACCGTATTATAGCATTGGAATCGCCAGCAATGTCAATGCTGCTGGAGAATCGACCGCAGCCGGTCGACGGCCTCGTCGAGCTTCCAGCGCTGGCTGTCGGCGGAGCCGCGCCTCTTAAACTCGACCTCGCCGTCATCCAAGGTCCGCCTCGAAACGACCAACCGATAGGGAATACCGATGAGATCCATGTCCTTAAATTTGACTCCAGGCTTGCCGTCACGGTCGTCTTCCAGAACCTCGACGCACGCGGCTTCGAGTTTCTTGACCAGCAAGTCCGCGGAGGGGCGCACACGGACATCGTCCGCCTCGTCGAGCACGACGACGGCGACATGGAAGGGGGCGATCCCGACGGGCCATAGGATGCCGTCCTTATCGTGGCCCTGCTCGATGGCGGCCGCGACGACGCGAGATACGCCGATGCCGTAGCAGCCCATTACCATGATCTGGGGCTTCTGAGCCTTGTCCAGATACTCGGCCTTCATGGCCTTCGAGTACTTGGTGCCCAGCTTGAAGGTATGGCCGACTTCGATGCCCTTGAAAAACTCGGCCTTGGCGCCGCAACGCGGGCAGGCGTCGTCGGGAGTCGCCGAGCGCAGGTCGAAGAAACCCTTGAGCCCAGCCAAGTCGCGACCGACATTGAAGTTGTCTGTGTGCAGGCCGTCCTTGTTGGCGCCGGTGACGCCGTTGAGGACGCCGCGTACGGCGAAGTCGGCGTAAACGGCGACGCCGTCGTGCCCCTGTGGGCCGCCGTAGCCGACCTTGCAGCCCATGACGGCCTCGTACTGCGCCGGACTGGCGCGATAAAGCGCGGGCGTGCCGAGGACCGAGGCCAATTTCGCCTCGTGCAGTTCGTGGTCTCCGCGCATCAAGGCGATGACGGGGATCTTGCCGTCGATCATATAGAGCTGAGTCTTCAGAAAGTGGGACCGCGGGCGGCCGATCTGCACGGCGACGTCGGCGACCGTGGTCTTGCCCTGCGTATCGAAATCCTTAAGCGGGAGGAACGTCGCGGCGCCGGGAGCCTCGAACGCGTCCTTGAGCTCCGCGCGCTCAAGATTAGCGCCATAGTCGCACTTCGTGCAGGAGACGACGGTCTCCTCGCCGGTCTCGGCCAGCACCATGAACTCGTGCGAGTGGGAGCCGCCGATCGCGCCCGACTGAGCTTCGACGGGCTTGAACTTCAAGCCGCAACGGTTGAAAATGCGCTTGTACGCCTCATAGACGGTCTTATAGTACTCCGCCGCATCGGTCTCATCGACGTGAAACGAGTACGCGTCCTTCATCAGGAACTCTCGCGCGCGCATCACGCCGAAACGAGGGCGAATCTCATCGCGGAACTTCAGGCCGAACTGGTAGAACATCGCGGGCAGCTGGCGCCAGGAACGGATCTCGCGGCGCGCCAGGTCGGTGACGACCTCTTCGGCGGTCGGCGCGAAGCAAAACTCCGCGTCCTTACGGTCTTTAATTCGCAGAAGCTCCTTCCCGTAGACGCTCCAACGTCCGGTTTCTTCCCATAATTGCTTAGGCTGGACCACCGGCAGCCACACCTCCTGGCCGCCGATCCCGTCCAGTTCCTCGCGCACGATGCGCTCGACCTTG
>CAIQSZ010000380.1 GCA_903874575.1 uncultured Elusimicrobia bacterium | reverse complement strand
CTGCCTATGGCAGACCGGCGCACGCATCAGCGAGCTCCTGCAACTCAAGCCGGCCGACATCGATTTCACCGCTGGAACTTGCAGGCTCGTCACGCTCAAGAGGCGAACGAAGTTTGAACGGGCAGTGTTGGTCAAGGCACCGCTTCTCGGGGAGCTCGCACGGCACATCGCATCGAAACGAATCCAGGACGGGCAGCGCATCTTCCCGTTCACACGGTTCAGAGCTCACCAGATTGTGCGCAAAGCCTGCAACGCTGCGGGTATCACGGACAAGCGAGCTCATCCACATACGTTCCGCCACTCGCTGGGAGTATTTCTCATCCAGCGACTGCCCGTGACCGCGCTCAAAGAAATTCTTGGCCACGCGAGCATCGAGTCCTCTGTTGTCTATTCTCGGCTCGTCGCTCAGGATGTCCGCAAGTACTACGAGAACATCGACTTCTGAGCCCGAGGACTACACATTACTCTGAGATACGGTGGAGGGAATGACGACCTGACCACCCCAAATGAAGGCCGGATGATGCGGTTTAACGTGGTTCCGAAGGCCCCGACTCCACATTATTTTATCTTCGTGGAGCGCGGGATGAAGAGCTGCAGACCTGAAGAGGATGATGACCATGAAGACTTCTACGATGAATGAAGTACTCCTTGAAGAGCTGGTGCTCAGCGTTCGCCGGCGTCGCGGCCGGCGATGCAGTGTCGATGTCAGCAACGCCTCGCCGTGCGACCGAGCCTTCATGACAGCGCTCGCCGGAGTCGTCGCCGTCTGGTTCAATCGCGCCAATCGGAGGGCCGAGCATGACACCTGAACAACCCGCTCAAGCGCCGCCGCAATCACCACCGACGTTGCCGCCAGCACCAAGAGCCGAGGTCCAGTGGGAGGTGGGCGGCAAGAGCATCCACCCCGTCCTAGACTTCGACCTCGAGCGCCGACTTGCCTTCGTCTGCGTGCCGCTACCGTTGCGGGAAGGAGAGGGCAACGGCAAGACTCGCCAGAGTAAGCCCTACCTTGTAGTCACTGGGCCTGGCTTCAAGAACCTGGTCCCTCTCGAGCTCGCGAACATCCCCCTCGACGCCGAGCCGGTCTTCATCGAGCCGACCTCGAGATGGCCGCAGTCTCATCTGAGGAGCTTCCTTGATGGGACCGCGCCCGCGGCCACCGGTGCCGAGGTATTCAGCGCTCTCGTGGATGTGATTGGTAGGTACGTGGACACTGCCGACCCCGTTCACAACAAGCTACTCGGGCTCTTCGTGATGATGAGCTACATCTTCCCAGCGTTTCCGACCGTGTGCTACCTCAAGCTATCCGGACCTCGAGCGAGCGGCAAGACCCGCCTGGCCTCTATCCTCTCGATGGTCTGCCACAACGCGTTGCACACCAGCTCGCTGACGCCGGCCAGCATCTTCAGGGTAACGCAGGGAACGCGTTGCACGCTGATAGCCGACGAAATGGAGGGCCTTGGCACGAACTCCCAGCTCAGCACGCTCCTAAACGGGGGATACAAACGCGGGGCGATGGTAGTACGTGCCGGGACCAAGGGCAAGCTCGACCTTTTCCAGAGCTACGGGCCCAAAGTTATCGCCTCCATCGAGCCGCTCAACGACGTGCTCGCCTCCCGCACACTACTGGTAAGCCTGACGCCGACCAAGGACGCGGCCAAGGCACGGCTGGCCGTGACGGAAGCGAGCGAGGACTGGGGTCGGCTTCGCAGCCAGCTGTATTCCTGGGCCATGACGCACTGGCACGACGCCGCGACGGTGGTCCTTCCTGAGTCAGCCGGCATCTCTAACAGGTTGGCGGAGCTATGGGCCCCGCTGCTGTCGATAGCGGCGACCCTCGAGCCTCAGAAGCAGGGGCTTGTGGCTGAACTGGTCGGCTACGCAGCGAGGTCGATGGCGCCGACCGTGCCACGGCACTCGTTCACGGAGGCTGAGCAGGCCGTGCTAGGCGCCTTGGCCAGGCTGGCCGGGCAGGGACGGCCGGCCGAGCTCACGCCAGCAGCGATTCTGGCGGCTGCAGCGGGCATCCCAGGGGCCGCAGGGCTGACTACGAACGGGCTGGGCACCATCCTACGTCGGTGGGAGCTCTTCAGGAGCAGGCGCCACGCCTCGGACGGCCAGCGCTACGGCATCGACTGGGGGCGGGTGGTCGAACTCGGGGGCGCCTAGCGTCTCTTATCAGCCAGGACGACTTGGCTTACGCGGCGGGCTGATTCCGACACGGGGAATCAGGGGAGCAAAGAAGCTCGTGAAAGCGAGCCATCTTCCCCTCAAGGTCGAGATGCTGGAACTCAGCGGCCCGGGTAGCAGCGCTCCGTTCCCACTTCACATACTCAGCCATGGCAAGCTCAAGCTTTGCCTGGCGAGGCACCGGTGTTTGCTGGGGTTCAGCCTCGCTCATATTCCATGTCCGACAACAGGAGGCGTTTGCTGCTGGCGTATCTCGGCCTCAATCTTCGCATTGAGTTCGTTAAGCGGCTGTATCAGGTCAAGAAGACGACCATAGTGTTCGGCCATCTCTTCCATCGTCGGAGCCACCACCTTCTTCCACTCCCGTTCCTCCTGCTCCATCCGACGAAACGTCTCATCCATGAGAGCCAGACGTTCCTTTGAACAATACCCCTGGTTCCGCATCAGCTCCCCCTGACTCCCGAAGTATAACAGGGCTAATTCACTTTTGTCAGGGGCCTATTACGAGGTATCGGCCTTTTTTTTGGCCGGGGAAAGGCGGGGTCGCCGGGGAAAGCTCGCGGGAGGTTTGAGTACGCGAGGATACGTTTGACCTATATAGACGCGTTTAAAGGGCGTTTTGCCAGTCTGTTAACGTCTTTAGCCAGATTCAAGTTAAAAGAATGCTGGGGCCTGGCCGCCTGGGGGAGGAAGCGGGTCAGCAGACGGAGCGGCAACCGGGCCGCGACGGCTTGCGGTTACCGTCAGCCCTGATTACCTGGAAGCAGTAAGCTTGGTGTCCAGGGTGGTGTCCAATTTCCGCGCAAACACCCGCAAAGCAGCGCAAACCGGATAGAACGCCGCGCCTGGTTTCTCGTCGGAGAATCAACTTCCGCAAAACTCAGGAAGGATTCAGGGCGTCGTGTGAGGACAATGCTCTACCGCTGAGCTAACTGCCCGATATGGGGGCAAGAACTACTGGGGCATTATAGCAATTTCTCTATTCCCGGCTTCGTCCACGACGGACCGCGGATCGGATTGGTGTCCAGGGTGGTGGCCAGTCCAAATCGAGAACCATTTTAATCCGTACCTTCTTGAAGGCCTTTCAGATAGGACTCATAAAAGAAAATCCTGTTGCGCGATTTGCCCGTACTTTCCTTAACGAAGCCCAAGCGGACGAGATTGGCCATAGCGGTGTTGGCGGCGGGAAATGTTAAGCCCAGTTCGCGCACAGCCTCGGACACCGAAAGAAAGCATCTCTTCTTGAAAACATCGTGAAGGTTGGCGGCCGTCGCTGAAGCGCGGCCCAGGCTTTTGATTTGGTCGTGATGCTTATCGAACATCGCGATCAACCTATCAGCCGTCTTCGCACCTTGAGTCGAAACATCATGGACGCCTTCCAGGTAGAACGCCAGCCAGCTTTCCCAATCGCCTTCGGTCCTGACGCGTTGGAGCACGTCATAATATTGGTTCCGATGTTTTTTGAAGTGCAAGCTCAGATAGAGCAACGGTTGGGAGATCGCGCCCTCGGCGATCATGATAAACGGAATCAGCAGACGGCCGACACGGCCGTTGCCATCAAGGAACGGGTGGATGCTTTCAAATTGAGCATGGACCAGCCCGGCCTTAATCAAAGTCGGCGTGGCGACAGGATCGTCATGGATGAATTTTTCCAAAGAACCCAGGATAGGCATCGTTTCGTCGTGCGGCGGGGGAACGTACCCGGCGTTGCCTGGCCGCGTGCCGCCGATCCAGTTCTGCGAACGGCGAAATTCGCCCGGCTCTTTGTCCCCTCCCCGCGTTCCATGCATCAGCTTGGCATGGATCTCTTTGATTAACCGCAAGCTCAGCGGCAAATCCTTCAGTCGGCGCAGACCGTGTTCCATGGCGGCTACGTAATTCGAGACTTCTTCGACGTCGCTGACCGGCACGCCGGGCGCCTCTGAGTTCTCAAAAAGCAGGAGATCCGACAAAGAAGACTGAGTCCCCTCGATCTGGGACGAGAGCACGGCTTCTTTACGGATGTAAGTATAAAGGAGGTGCTGCGGATTGGGCAGATGAGACACGATCCCGTCCAAACGACCCAAGGCGCGGCTGGCTTTTTCACTCAGCGCATAGAGACGCGAATAGTCGATCGGCGGATATGGCGGCAGGGGCGCGGGAATGAAGCAGTAATACGGCTCCGGACCTACCTGTTTGAGCCAATGGCCGGCACGGCTATTACGCGGCGCTTTAATAGGGTCCATTGCTATTAAACGATAGCACTGCATCTATTAATAATCAAGGGGCATCAAGACGTGGCGTCAGGAGGCCCAGGGCAGGAGCCGGACCACGCCCTGCAGGCCGCGTGCGTTCAGGAAGTACACCGGCTGGCCGGAAGGATCCTTCCACATCGTGGAGTCGTTGGACTCGTCGCGGTTGTCGCCCAGGACGAAGTACGAGCCCTCAGGCACCGTCAGGGGCCCCAGGTCGTCGCCCTCCAGCTTCTGGTTCGCCCGGTGGTGGACCGCGTACGGCTCCTCGACGGGCGCGCCGTTGACGAAGACCCGCTTATCGCGAAGTTCGACGGTATCTCCGGGAACGGCGATCACGCGCTTGACCAGGTCCTCCTCCGCGGTCGGACTGCGGAAGGAGACGACCTCCCCCCGCCGCGGCCCCCGGCCGCGCAAGGTCCACTTGTCTAGAATCAGCAAGGTGCCCACCCGCAAGGTCGGTTCCATGGAGGCGCTGGCGATCACGATCGGCTCGGCGACCCAGGCGCGCACGGGCAGCACCACCGCCAAGGCCACCGCGATCAGGTAGAGAAAACGCATCAATCCGGGCATCATTATAAGGATAGCCTACGGACGGCGATTATTCCAGGGGCGATTGACATCGGCGCCGGCCTTTCGCTATACTTTCGCTCCCGCCATCCGTTGGAGTTTCTTCCGGCACGGTTGCGTCGCCCTATGGGCGTCGCGTGCCCGGAGATTCGGTCGGGCGGGGAACAGTCGCGGGCGTAGTTCAATGGTAGAACACGAGTTTTCCAAACTCGTTACGTGGGTTCGATTCCCATCGCCCGCTCCGATCGCATCGACGCTGGGATAGCTCAGTTGGTAGAGCATCTCCATGGTAAGGAGAAGGTCGTGGGTTCGACTCCCATTCCCAGCTGATTTGGGACGTAAACGCCGCATCAGACGACGCAACTGAGAACAACAAAGGAGAGCGAGCCATGTCCAAGGCTAAGTTCGAGCGCACCAAGCCGCACGTCAACATCGGAACGATCGGTCACGTCGACCACGGCAAGACGACCTTGACGGCCGCGATTACCAATTATCTCTCGAAGAAGGGCATGGCCCAGGCCAAGCGCTACGACGAGATCGACAACGCCCCGGAAGAGAAAGCCCGCGGCGTGACGATCAACGTGCACCATCAGGAGTACGAGACGGTGAACCGTCATTACGCGCACGTGGACTGCCCGGGACACGCGGACTACATCAAGAACATGATCACGGGAGCGGCGCAGATGGACGGCGCGATCCTGGTGGTGTCGGCGGCGGACGGTCCGATGCCGCAGACGCGCGAGCACGTGCTGCTGGCGCGGCAGGTGGGCGTGCCGCACATCGTGGTGTTCCTGAACAAGGTGGACGTGGCGGACAAGGACTTGGTGGACCTGGTGGAGATGGAAGTGCGCGAGCTGCTGACGAAGTACGAGTTCCCCGGGGACAAGGTGACGATCATCCGCGGGTCGGCGACGAAGGGTTTGGAGGGCGACCAGGGCCCGTTGGGCGAGCCGGCGATCCAGGCGCTGATGGACGCGCTGGACAAGGACATCCCGGAGCCCAAGCGCGCGACGGACCAGCCGTTCCTGCTGGCGGTGGAGGACGTGTTCTCGATCACGGGCCGCGGGACGGTGGCGACGGGCCGGGTGGAGCGCGGGACGGTGAAGGTGGGCGAGAACGTGGAGATCGTCGGGATCAAGGACACGCAGAAGACGGTGGTGACCGGCATCGAGATGTTCCGCAAGCTGCTGGACGACGCGCGGGCGGGCGACAACGTGGGCATCCTGCTGCGGGGCATCGAGAAGGCGCAGATCGAGCGCGGGCAGGTCATCTGCGCGCCGGGCTCGATCAAGCCGCACAAGAAGTTCAAGGCGAAGCTGTACGTGCTGACCAAGGACGAGGGCGGGCGGCACACGCCGTTCTTCAAGGGCTATCGGCCGCAGTTCTACTTCCGCACGACGGACGTCACCGGGGCGGTCACGCTGCCGGCGGGCGTGGAGATGGTCATGCCGGGAGACAACATCGACATCGAGTGCGAGTTGATCTGCCCGATCGCGATGGAGAAGGGCCTGCGCTTCGCGGTTCGCGAGGGCGGCCACACGGT
>CAIQSZ010000379.1 GCA_903874575.1 uncultured Elusimicrobia bacterium | reverse complement strand
GCTTTACGACATCGCCATCCCGCTGGCGCTGCGCGGAGATATCCTGGGCGTGCTCGATATGCAGGTCAGCCGCGAGGGCGTCGTCAAAGTCATCAACAAGGCGATGAACAAGTACGCGGTCGGCGCGGTCGGCGTTTTGCTGCTGCTGGGCATCCCGCTCTATTTTTTCCTGCATCATTTCGTGATCAGCCCGTTGCTGAACCTGCGCGACGCCGTCGAGTCGATTTCGTTCAAGAGCTTGGATCTTAAGTTCGCCGCGTCCGCCGACGAGATCGGAGAACTCTCCGGCGTCATCGGCATCTTTCTTTCCAAGGTGAAGGCCGAGATCGCCAACTCGATGGTCAAGGAGAAGCAGCGGGGGGCGGCGGAGGCGCGTTGGTGGGAATCCATTCTGCGCGCCGTGGTCTCCAAGAACCATCGGGCCATCGTCGTCGACGAGGACAACACCGTCCTGTATACCAACTTTCCGCTCACCGGCACCGTCACGGCCGACGGGAAGATGCACCTGCTCGACGTCATCGACAGCCAGCAGCAGGACGTCTTGCGTCTGGTCAGCGTCGCGCTGGACAACCCGAACCAGGTCAAGGAGGCCGACACGATGTTCCGCTCCGAGCCTTGTCACGTGAGGGCCATCCACCTCGACGAGGACGGAGAGACGAGGCGCACTTTGATCCTGTTCGAGCCGAAATCCTCCGCCGCGCGCGTTTAACCGCAGCGGTCTCTTGCGTTGCCCGCGGAAAGTCTGTTAGTCTTGTCTAGCTTCGCGCGTTATTAAGGAGACAGGGAGGGCGGCATGAGCTATCGCGTCAGACGGGTAGACCCGTACTGGATCAAGAGTCCCGTGTTGCCCGTGATCGCCATCCTCGGTCTCGGCGCGGCTTTGGCGCTCGTCAGCCGCGGGATGACCGTTCCCGCCATCGTCGCCGCGTTCGTCGGCGGAGCCGCCGTCGTCGCTTCGACGCGTCCCGCCATCTCGGCGGTGCTGGGCACCCTGGGCCTTATCGGCGGCTTGACCACGTTTTTCATCGTTCCGAACGGACAGAACGCGGCGATGCCGATTTCGCTGCGGCTGCTTTCGGCGGTCCTGTTCACCCTGTTCTATGCCGTCCTGATGGACGGCATCGTGCTGGTCATCTCCGTTCTTTACAACCTGTTCGCGGGCGCCGCCGGACTCGGCGGCTTCACCCTCGACCTTGAGGACGACGGCGGCGCGGGCGAGGATTAAGCCGGGATGCGCGTCAACGTCGTCTACGCTTCCCGTGAGCCGAATCGCGCGGCGGTCATTCTTGAAGCCCTTCAGGGCTCCGGAATGTCCGTCACCGTCGCCCAGCGCGCCAAGGAAGTCCACGGCCTGCTCGCGCACCGCGGCTGCGACCTGCTTCTCGTCGGGCAGAAGCTCGTCGACGAGGACGGCGTCGAGTTCCTGAAGGCCCTGCGCACGAAGGGGCCCGCCAAGCAACTTCCGATCATCGCCCTCGTCGAGCATGCCGATCAGCCCGCCGTGGGTTCGGTCCCGACCAAGCACGCCTACGCCCTATTCGGCCGAGGCGGCTCGTCGCCGGTCTCTTCGGCGCCGACCGCCAAAGACAAGGTTTCGCTGCGCCTGTCTTTTTTCCAGGCCGGCGCCGACGAGTGCCTGTCGCTCAATTGGGACACCGCCGAATGCCTGGCGCGCGTCAAGGCGGTCCTGCGCCGCACGCAGGCCAGCGCCCCCGAGGAACTCATCAAGATGGGCGAGATCGAGCTCAACCTGACCAGCTATACGCTTCATGTGAGCGGCAAGCGCGTTCCGCTGACTTCCAAGGAGCTGGACCTTCTGTATGTTTTCCTGAGCTCCGCCAACCGCGTCCTCTCGCGTCCCTATCTGATCGAGCGCGTCTGGGGCTACAACTATTTCGGCTCTCCGCGCACCGTGGACGTGCATGTCCGCCGTCTGCGCGAAAAACTGCGCGACGCCGCAAAATATATTACGACGATTCCGTGTGTCGGCTACAAGCTCGTGCCCCCTGGCGGGGAGATGAGGAGATGATATGACGAAGCTTACGAAGCTGCTTATTATTGACGACGACGCCCATTTGCGCGAGAGCCTGGCCGAAGTTCTCGAACTCGCCGGCTTTGAGTGCCATCAGGCGGGAGCGGCGAAGGAAGGCATCGCCGCCGCCCAGAAGATCGATCCGGAAGTCGTCATCATGGATATTCAGCTGCCGGACTCCTCCGGTTTCCAGATTTGCCAGGAGCTGCGCAAGCGCTCCAAGACCGTCATCCTCATCATGATGACCGGGCGCTTCCTGTCGTCCGAAGAGAAGAAGCAGGGCTTCGAACTCGGGGCCGACGAATACATCACGAAGCCGTTCGACCTCGCGGAATTGGCGGCGCGCATCAAGCAGCTGCTTTCGCGCAACGCGTCCCGCGACTGAAGATTCGGGGCCCGAGGCCCGTAATAATCCCGTGTCCCGGCGCCGTCGAACGCCGGGGAGGTTTCCCATAGGCCATGGCCACGAAGAGACGCGGAAAGCTCGCT
>CAIQSZ010000378.1 GCA_903874575.1 uncultured Elusimicrobia bacterium | reverse complement strand
TCTCGCGCGAGATCAACGCGCGGAAGGTGGGCAAGACCTTCAAGGTGCTCATCGACCGCAAGGAGGGCGCCCATTTCGTCGGCCGCACCGAGCATGATTCCCCCGAGGTCGACAACGAAGTCTTGGTCGACGCCCGGAAACACTCCCTGTCCATCGGCGACTTCGTCGATTTGCGCGTGACCGCCGCCGCCGAGTACGACCTTACCGCCGAACCTTGACTGGCGCGGCCGCATCTGCTAGAGTACTACTGGTCACTTCGTGACCGATAGTCATGACGATACTCGACAGAAAGGAACGGGAGTTCAAGCGGCGCGAGGAAGACATCCTCGCCGCCGCGCTGTCCTTGTTCAACCGGGACGACTGGCAGGCCGTGACCATCGACCAGATCGCGGCGAAGGCCGAGATCGGCAAAGGAACGGTCTACAAACATTTCTCGAGCAAGGACGAACTCTACGCGAAGCTGGTCGTGGAGTTCCACCGCGCCACGCTCGCCGAGATTCGGAAGATCGATTCCACCAGGACGCCGCTGGCGGCGATCGGCGCGGCGATGGACGTCTTCTGGCGAGCCCACGCCGGCGCTCCCGAGTACAAGAGGCTCATACGCTACTGCCGTCGGGAGGACTTCCGCCGGGTGATCGGCGCGAAGTTGAGGCGGGAACTTGAAGAGCTCGACTTGGAGGTGACGTCCCTGCTGGGTCCGATCATCGAGCGCGGCATCCGCGAGGGGACGATCGTCAAGAAGCCCGTGGTGCGGGTGATGCTGGGACTGCACGCCTCCCTGATCGGGCTGATGGAGATGGAGGGCATCGAGTGCATGGAGACCGGCATGACGCCGGAGCGGCGCTATCAGGAAGTGCGGGAGTTCGCGCTGCGCGGCATCTCGCGGCGCCGAGAGGAGACGCGATGAATTCGTCCTATAAATTCGCGGCCGTCGGCCGCGGCTATTTAAGCCGGGCCGCGCTTATGGTCGCGTTCGCGGCCGGCGCGGAGGCCCAGACGTTGAGCCTACAGGAGTATTTGAGGCAAGTCGCGACGACGCATGACGGCATGAAGGCCGCCGCCGCGGCCGAGGAGGGCGCGCGCCGCCGTTCGTCCGAAGGGGGTATTCCTCTCGCGCCGGCCTTATTTGTGGAGGGACAGCGCTCCCTCGACGCCTCGCCGAAGGATTTTCCGGCGGCACAGGGACAACGCGTGGAGATCGGCATCGTGAAGGCCGGAGTGTCGAAGACGACGGAGTTCGGTGCCACCGCGCGCGTCTACTATCAGTTCTCGCGCAGCGACCTCAACGGCGCCGATCCTCTCTTCGTCAATCCGGTCTCTTTTTACAGGGCCAGCCCGGTCGCGGAGGTCAGCGTCGACCTGTGGCGCAACGCGCTGGGGCGAGAGACGCGCGCGTCGGTCGCGGCGGCTCGCGAGGGCGCCTTGTCTCGGGCCTTCGATGAGCGCCTGGCGCGCAAGCGCCTGCTCTCCGACGCCGAGCAGGCGTATTGGACCCTGGCGGCCGCGAGGCGCGCCGCCGCGATAGCGCAGGAGAGCCTGGAGCGGGCCGAACGCCTCCGGGATTGGGTCGCGGATCGCGTGCGGCGCTCTTTGGTGGACCGGGCGGAACTGACCGAGGCCGAGGCCGCCGCTCGTCTGCGCGCCCTCGAAGCGCGCCAAGCCGACGACGACCGGCGCGCCGCCGAACGCTCTTTCGCGTCCATGCGCGGAGGCTTCGAGGTGCACGAGGATCTTGCCGCCGTCGCCGACGACGGAATTTTCCCGAAGCGCGCGGAGAAGGCGGACGACGTCGCCTCCGCCGAGCATGGGGCCGAAGCGGCCATCGGCGCGGCCCAACTCGGCGTCGAGGGGACCCGGCCGAAGGTGGAGGCGTATGCGTCCGGAGCGCTCAACGGGCGAGCTCCCGGCGCCGCGCCGGCCGTGTCGGACTCGTTCGGACCCGCAGGCCCCGGTTGGGCCGTCGGCGCGCGCGCCTCGGTGCCGCTCGACCCGGCGCTTCTGCGCGGCGTCGGCGAAGGGCACCGGCGCGAAGCCGACGCCGCCCGCCTGCGCGCCGCCCGCGCCGCGTTCGACTCCGACAGGACGTGGCTCGATCTGGGCGAGAGGCTGACCGACGCGCGACGGCGCGCGGAGTTGGCGGCCGAGATCGAGCGCGCCCAGAAGGAGCGAGCGGACGCCGAGCGCGAGCGCCAGGCGCAGGGCCGCACGACCACCTATTTCGTTCTTCAGGCAGAGCAGGATTGGTCCGGAGCGCGGCGCGCGCGCGTCGAGGCGGACCTGCAGGTGCGACTGGCCCAGGCGCGGATGACGCCGTACGCGGAGCAGTAAAATGGACCTTCCCGAATTATCGGTCAAACAGCCGGTCTTCGTCGCCAGCGTCGTCATCCTTATGGTGGCGGCCGGCGGTCTGCTGATGACGCGCCTCGGGGTCGACCTCTACCCCGACGTGACCTTTCCCGTGATCAGCGCGACCGTCGCCTATCCGGGCGCCGGTCCCGACGAAGTCGAAACCCAGGTGATCAAGCCCATCGAGGACGAGGTGGCGACCATCGCCGGGCTCAAGAAGCTGAGCGCGACCGCGAAGGAAGGCGTGGGCATCATCGTCGCGGAGTTCTCCTTGGAAACCGACGCGAAGTACGCCGAGCAGGAGGTCCGTGACCGCGTGGCGCTCGCCCGGCACAAGTTGCCCGACGCCGCCAAGGAGCCGGTCATCCGCCGGTTCGATCCGGGCGACCTCCCGCAGTTGGCGATCGCCGTGTCGGCCGACGTGCCGCCGGGCGAGTTGTTCGATCTGGCCGACGACGTCGTTCGTCCCGCGCTGCAGCAGGTCGCGCAGGTGGGCCTTGTCGAGGTCGTCGGCGGCCGCAAGCGCGAGATCCGGGTCGAACTGGATCGCGCGAAACTGGCGCGCTATGAGTTGTCGGCCGGCGCCGTGTCCGACGCCGTCGCGCTGGCGGGCAAGAACGTGCCCGCGGGACGCGTCACGCGCGGCGAAGGCGAACGCCTGTTCCGCACCGTCGGCGAATTTTCCGGTCCCGAGGAGATCGAGTCCGTCATCGCCGCCTTTCGCGGCAACGAGGTGCCCATCCGCGTGCGCGACGTCGGCGCGGTGCGCGACGGCTTGGAGGACGAAAAGACCCGCGCGACCTGGAACGGGAGCCCCGCGCTTTACGTGCAGGTGTATCGCCAGTCGGGCTCGAACACGCTCGCGGTGGTCGGCGCGGTGAAAGAGCGCCTGGCGCGCCTGCAGACGGAACTCGCCTCGCGTCCCGGCGCGCCGAAGTTGAGGATCGTGATGGACCGCTCGAAGGCGATCCGCGACAACGTCGACGACGTGACCGAGACCATTTGGGTCGGCATCGGGCTGACCTTCGTGGTCGTGTTCCTGTTTCTGGGCAGCGCGCGTTCGACTTTGATCACCGGCTTGGCGATTCCCAATTCCCTGTTGGGGTCCTTCGTCCTGATGTACGCGTTCGACTTCACCATCAACATGATGACCTTGCTGGCGATGAGCCTGGCCGTAGGCCTGCTCATCGACGACGCGATCGTCGTGCGCGAGAATATTTTCAAACGCCAGGAATCCGGCGAGCCCGCCGAGCAGGCCGCCTTGCACGGCACGCGCGAGGTCGCCCTCGCCGTCGTCGCGACGACGGCCACGGTGATGGCCGTTTTTCTGCCCATCGCTTTTCTCAAGGGCGTGGTCGGGCAGTTTTTCAAGCAGTTCGGGCTTACCGTGGTATTCGCGATGGCGATCTCGCTGTTCGACGCGCTCACCATCGCGCCGATGTTGTCGGCCTACTTCGCCGCGCGCGGCGGCCAAGGCCACGGCGCGGGCGGCGACGGCCCGCTCTCCCGCCTGCTCAAGGCGGTGGACCGCTTCCAGACGCGCCTCGAGGTGGGGTATGCGGCGTCGCTTCGCTTCACTCTCGATCACCCCGGACTCATCCTGGGAGGCGCGGCGGGCCTGTTCGTCCTGAGCCTGCTCGCGGCGGCGGCGGTGCCCAAGACCTTCCTGCCCCCTCAGGACAACGGCCAGTTCGCGATATCGCTGGAACTGGACCCGGGCGCCAGCCTGGACGCGACGGCCGCGGCCGCCGCCGAGGTCGACAAGGTCCTGCGCTCGCATAAAGAGGTCAAGACGTCCAAGACGACCGTCGGCAACGCCGACAATGAATCAAACAAATCCGAATTTTATGTGGAGCTGGTGCCGCGCGGGGAGCGGTCGCTCAATACGACCCAGTTCAAGGATCTTCTGCGCAAGGAGTTGGCTCCGTTCGCGAAGTACAAGACGAGCGTGAAGGACTACGACGATTTCGGCGCGGGCGAGCGTCCGTTCAACCTGGTCTTTCTCGGTCAAGACGCCGCGGCGCTGCGGGACTACGCCGCGAGAGCCTATCCGAGGCTGAAGGTCCATCCCGGCCTGGTCGAGCCCGATCTGTCCGAGAAGCCGGGCAAGCCCGAGGTGCGCGCGGAACTGGACGAGGACAAGGCCCGTCGCTTGGGCCTATCCTCCGTCGAGGTCGGCCGCGAGCTGCGCGCGCAGCTCGAGGGCGAGACGCCCGTCGTCTTCCGCAAGAACGGCCGCGAGTACGACGTGCGCGTCCGTCTTCAAGAAGACCAGCGCGACCTCCAAGCCGATTTCGCGAGCGTGCGCGTGCCCAACGTGAACGGCCGCCTGGTGCGGCTGGCGGACGCGGCGCGCGCCGTCCCGGCGCGCTCCCCGGCCGCGGTCAACCGCTCGGACCGCGCGCGCTCCATCCGTTTGGCGGCCGACGTAGCCCCGAACGGGCCGGGTTTGGGCGGCGTGATGACGGATTTTCGCGGTCTCCTGGCGGGGGAACTCAAGCCTCCGCAGGGCATCTCCTACCGTTTCGAAGGCCAGGCGGAGAACTTCGAGGAGTTGGTGGTGAATATGTCCGTCGCCGCGGCGCTGGGCACCTTTTTCATCTACCTCGTTCTCGCCAGCTTGTATGAATCCTTCGTGACGCCCTTGACCATCATGCTGGTCCTGCCGCTGGCCGCCAGCGGAGGATTCCTCGCTCTTCTGGCGACCGGAAAATCGCTCGACATCTTCTCGATGATCGGCATGATTCTTTTGCTGGGAATCGCAACGAAGAACTCGATCCTGCTGGTCGACCGCACTCGTCAGTTGGGGCTCAAGGGCATGTCCGACGACGAGGCCGCCGTCCAGGCCGGGCGCGACCGTCTGCGCCCCATCTTGATGACCTCCCTGGCGCTGATCGCGGGCATGATTCCGGTCGCCGTCGGGCTCAACGAAGCGTCGGCCCAGCGCACCAGCATGGGCGTGACGGCCATCGGCGGCATCGTCAGTTCGACCCTGTTGACTTTGCTGGTCGTGCCGGCGGCGTACTCCTTCATCGAACGCTTCCGCCTCTGGGCGCTGAAGCGCGCCCGCGGGTTCGGCGGATTGGACGCCGCGCCGACGGCGCGTCCAGGTTGAGCCGGGTCTTTCTCTGCGCGCTCGTCGTGCGCGGGTTATAAACCGATCTTTTTATCGGTCTTCTTCGGCGGCGAACGGCTTCGTGACGAGCTTGCCGCCGTCGACGGCGAGGGACTCGACCTTGGTCCGGGCGTCTTCCAGCCGCTTGGTCAGGTCCTTCGAGAGCGCGACGCCCTTCTCGAACAGGGCGAGAGATTCGTCCAGGCCCTTGTCGCCTGCTTCCAGCTCGCGCACCAGCTCCTCCAACGTTTCCAACGACTTCTCGAACGACTCGGACGCGGGGCCCTTGGCCTTCGTCATGACTTCACCTCGCACTGGATCTCGCCTTCATGGAGCCGCACGGTCACCGCGTCTCCCGCCTTCACCTGCGACGACTTCGTGAGCGCGCGGCCGCGCGCGGTCGCGATCGCGTATCCGCGCCCCAGCACCTTGAGCGGGCTGATCGCGTCGAGCCTTCCCGCGGTCCCGGCCAGGCGCAGTTCCAGGAGCTCGACGGCCCGTCGCGCGGCCTTGGGCAGGCGCGCGGCCAATTCATCGACCCGCAGGGCGCGCTGCTCCCATAGGCGGCGCGGGTCGGATAAGAGAGGATGGGCGGCCGCGTAGGCCAAGCGCCGTCCGAGGGCTTCGATGCGGTCGCGCAAGGTCTGGAGCGCGGCGTCCTCCAGTTGGGTGATGCGGTCGAGCACGGCGGCCTTTTCCGGCACGGCCAGCTCCGCGGCCGCCGACGGCGTGGGCGCGCGCAGGTCGGCGACGAAGTCGGCGATGGTCCAGTCGGTTTCATGGCCCACGCACGAGACGACGGGAATGTCCGATTCCGCGATGGCGCGCGCGACGCGCTCCTCGTTGAACGCCCAAAGGTCCTCGATGGACCCTCCGCCGCGGCCGACGAGGAGGACCTCGGTGTCGGGCGCCAAAGAGTTGAACCCTCGTATCGCCGCGCAGATGTCC
>CAIQSZ010000377.1 GCA_903874575.1 uncultured Elusimicrobia bacterium | reverse complement strand
TCAAATCCCGCGCCAGTTCCACGCACGGGTCGCCCTTGATGAGGCGCGCGGCCCGCGCCGCCGAAGCGTCGGAAAGATGGGTGAGCAGGGTCTTGCCGGCGCGCGACGCGCGGGACAGCTCGAGCGCCTGACTCGGGGTCAGGTGGCCGGCGACGGCGCCTTCGGAGTCCGAGGAGCACTCGATGAGAAGCAGGTCGCAGGCCGCGGCGAAGCGCGCGAACGCCGGGTCGTAGCCCATGTCGCCGGAGTACGCGAGGCTGGACGAGCCGCGGCTGATCCGATAGGCCAGCGCGGGCGTGGCATGCGGCACGGACAGGGCTTCCACGACCCAGTCCGCGCCCCGCACCTCGGCGCCGCCGACCAGTTCGCGGACCTCCAGCGCGTAGCCGCGCGGGTCCAGCCACGGCTTCCACGCCTTGCCGAGCGCGTCCGCCAACTCCACCGTGCCGGACGGCCCCCAGACGTTCAAGCGCCCGGAACGCGGCTTCGGGTGCGCCGCGACGTGAAAAGCGAACAGCAGGGCGGACAGGTCGCCGCAGTGGTCGGGGTGGCGGTGGGTGAGGAACAGGTCGGTGACGTCCTCGCTCTTGAGCCCCGCGCGCGCCAGCTGGCGCACGTTGCCAAAGCCCAGGTCGAACAGCACCACGCCCTCGCCCGCGCGCACGGCGTATCCCGCCGGGTTGCGCACGGTCTTGCCGCGCCCCGGCGCGTAGTCGCCCGACCCCAGCACGGTCAATTCCAGGTTCACGGCCAAATGATAATATTCCTCGAAGGTCTTGCATAAGGAGCTTTCCCCTATGAAGAACTCCGTGGACGGTTTCCAGACCCGCCGGACCCTGACCGTCGGCAAGAAGACCTACTCCTACTTCAGCCTTCCCGCCTTGGCCGAGAAGGGCTTCGACCTCTCGAGGATGCCGCTCTCGATGAAGGTCTTCCTGGAGAATCTTTTGCGCCGCGAGGACGGCGTCGTCGTCAAAAAAGACGACATCGAAGCCGTGGCCAGGACCGTCGGCGCGAAGCCGGCCGAGCGCGAGGTTTTCTTCATGCCCGCGCGCGTGATCATGCAGGACTTCACCGGCGTGCCCGCGGTCGTCGACCTGGCCGCCATGCGCGACGCGCTCAAGAAGCTGGGCGGCAACGCCGAGCGCATCAACCCCTTCCAGCCCGTCGACCTCGTGGTGGACCATTCGGTCCAGGTCGACTTCTTCGGCGCGTCGGACGCGTTCGCCAAGAACTCCGAATTGGAATTCGAACGCAACCGGGAGCGCTATGAATTTCTCAAGTGGGGCCAGAAGTCGTTCATTAACTTTCGCGTCGTCCCGCCGGAGACCGGCATCGTCCACCAAGTCAACCTGGAGTACCTCGCCAAGGTCGTCTGGACCTTGGGAGAGTTCGCCTACCCCGACTCCTGCATCGGCACCGATTCGCACACGACGATGATCAACGGCCTGGGCGTGCTGGGCTGGGGCGTCGGCGGCATCGAAGCCGAGGCGGCCATGCTGGGGCAAGCCCTGCCCATGCTGATCCCCGAGGTCGTGGGCCTGCGCCTCACCGGCGCGCTCTCCGAGGGCGTGACGGCGACCGACGCGGTCCTCACCGTCACCGAGATGCTCCGCAGGAAAGGCGTCGTCGGCAAGTTCGTGGAGTTCTACGGCCCGGGCGTCTCCGGCCTGGCTTTGGCCGACCGCGCGATGATCGCCAACATGGCGCCCGAGTACGGCGCGACCGTCGGATTTTTTCCCGTCGACGACCGCACGCTCGATTACCTGCGGCTGTCCGGCCGCCATCCCGAGGACGTGGCTTTGGTCGAGACCTACTGCAAGGCGCAGGGCCTGTTCCGCGACGAGAAGATCGAGCCGTCCTTCGCGGACTCGCTGTCACTGGATCTTGCCGCCGTCAAGCCGTGCGTGGCGGGCCCCAAGCGCCCGCAGGACCGCATCGAACTGACGGATGTTAAAAAACAGTGGAACGAGGCGCTTCCCAGCTTTCTTAAGGAAAAGGACAAAAAAGGGAACCTTCCCGCCCCCGCCGGCGCCGAAGCGCCGGTGCGCGACTTCAAGGTCCGCCACGGCGCGGTGACCATCGCCGCCATCACCTCGTGCACGAACACCTCCAATCCGTCGGTGCTCATCGCCGCCGGGCTGCTCGCGCGCAAGGCCGTCGCGAAGGGCCTCTCGGTCAAGCCCTGGGTCAAGACCAGCCTCGCTCCGGGCTCGAAGGTCGTCATGGATTACCTCAAGAGCGCGGGCCTGGTCGAGCCCCTCGAGGCGCTGAAGTTCCACCTCGTCGGCTTCGGCTGCACGACGTGCATCGGCAATTCCGGCCCGCTCCCCGAAGACATCGCGCGGGCCGTATCGGAAAATAATCTCATCGTGGCCGCGGTGCTTTCGGGCAACCGCAACTTCGAAGGCCGCGTCAATCCGCTGGTGAAAGCGAATTACTTGGCCTCGCCGCCGCTCGTCGTCGCCTACGCGCTCGCCGGCACCGTCGATCTCGACTTGACCGCCGAGCCGCTCGGCGTCGGCAAGGACGGCGAAGCCGTTTTTCTCAAGGACGTCTGGCCCACCAATGACGAGGTCGCCGAGGCCGTCGCGAAGAACCTGACCAGCGAGACGTTCAAGCGCCAGTACGCCGACGTCTTCGCGGGCGACGCGAACTGGAAGTCTCTCGGCGTGAAGGCCAGCGAGCTGTACTCCTGGGACCCGAAATCCGCCTACGTCCGCCTGCCGCCCTACTTCGAGGACCTGTCCCTTAAACCCCGCGCGCTGGACGACATCAGGGCCGCGCGCGCGCTCGCCGTGTTCGGCGACTCGGTCACCACCGATCACATCTCCCCCGCGGGCAACATCGCCAAGGACTCGCCCGCCGGCCTGTACCTGCAGGAACAGGGCGTGAAGCCCGCGGACTTCAACGGCTACGGCGCGCGCCGCGGCAACCATGAGGTCATGGTGCGCGGCACCTTCGCCAACATCCGCATCAAGAACCTCATGCTCAAGGACGTGACGGGCGGCTACACCGTGCACGTCCCCGCCAAGGAACGCATGCCTATTTTCGACGCGGCCATGAAGTATCAAGCCGCGAAGACGCCCACCGTCGTCCTGGCGGGCAAGGAGTACGGCACCGGCTCTTCGCGCGACTGGGCCGCGAAGGGACCCGCGCTGCTGGGAGTAAAGGCCGTCATCGCCCGGAGCTTCGAGCGCATCCACCGTTCGAACCTGGTCGGCATGGGCATCCTGCCGCTCCAATTCGAGGAAGGGACCTCCGCCGAGTCCCTGGGTCTCACCGGCTTCGAGACCTTCGACGTCGTCGGCCTGTCCGCCGTCAAGCCGCGCGCGAACCTGTCCGTGCGCGCCGCCGACGACGCGGGCAGGACCAAGGAATTCCCGGTCCTATGCCGCATCGACACTCCCATCGAACTCGAGTACTACCGCTACGGCGGAGTCCTGCGCTATGTCCTGGGCCAGATGCTCGCCGGCTCCGGCAAGCCGCCCGTCACGGCTCAAGGATCTCTTTGACGCCTCGCCGAATGGACGTCCTCATCTACGACGCCTTGCGCGCTTGCTGGATCGGAGTCCGCCGGGCCTTGGAGTTTTTCATCCCGCGCGAGAAGCTTGATCGCTTCCTGGACGGTTTGGGGTTTTTCCAATGGAAGGATCGGGCCTTCTCCCGATACCACCGTCTGCCGGACGGCACGGAACTGCGGATTCATCCTGACGACGGGAAAATAATTCGCGAGATCCACACGGATGCTTGTTACTCCAAGGCCGAGATCGCGGACGGGGACGTAGTCGTCGACGTGGGAGCGCACGTGGGCGTTTTCACCATCAGCGCGGCGCGCAGGACGCCCAGCGGACGCGTGATCGCCGTCGAGCCGGCGCCGACCAACCTTGAGTTCTTGCGCGAAAATCTCGTGAAAAACGGAATCGCGAACGTGAAGGTTTTCGACTGCGCCTTATCGGATAAACCGGGCGAGGCCCGCCTGTTCTCTCCCGGCGATCACGCTCTCTATACGCTAAAGCCGACCGCGCCCGCGGCCGTATCGCATCCGGTCGTGCTGCGCACCCTCGATGAGCTGTTTGATGCCGAACGCGTCGACGTCTGCCATCTGCTTAAGATCGATGCCGAGCGTTCCGAACTGGAGATCCTTCAGGGCGGCGTTCGCGCGCTCGGCGTCGTGCGTCAACTTCTCGTCGAAGTGGGAAAAGAAAATATGACCCACGAGAAGACGCTGGCGTTTCTGGATGAACGCGGTTTTGCTTGCTCGATCCTGGTGGACACTCCAGGAGGCATCGTCCTTCATGCCTTGCGCCGCGGCGGCGGAACCTGAAGAACGCCGAACCGAAAGCTATTTCTTAAGGCGCGCCGGCCAGGTGGATTTCACGGCCTTCAGAATATCGTCGGCCAGGCCGCGAGCCGAATCCTCGAAGGTCGCGACCTCCGTCGAATCCGAGCCCGACCAGACCACTTGCCCGTTGCCGACGAACACCAGCCGCGCGGAAACGCCCAGGCGCCCGCTGATGGTGTAGGTGCGCGGTTCGCGGCGCAGCGTGCGCGTGGTGCGGTAGCCCGAGATGGTCTCCTCGGAGACGTCGCCCCAGGTCCCGTCGGCGGCTTGGACGCGGCGCGTCTTGCGCGCGTAGATCGGGTCGGAGTGGTTGTCGACCACGTCGACCTTCGTCATGCGGGAGCGCGGCTCGGCCAGATCGGTGATGCGGCCGAAAAGCAGGGCGTCCACGCCCAGGCGGTCGCCCACCGCCTTCGCGGTCTTCGGATCGAGGGAGCCGGAGAACTTTTGTTCCGTAAGGACCTTCACCACCTGGTCGCGCTCGATGACGTCGTAGCCGGCCGCGAGCACCGACTGTTCGAACGCGCCGGTGACGATCTCGCCCGAACCCGCGCTTCCCGGATAATCCTTGAAGCCGATCACCGCGACCCTCTGCACCCGCGCGAAATCGAAATTGCGGTTGACGGCCACGTTGGCGGTCGAACACGCCGAGAAAAGAACGACCGTTGCGATGGCGGCGCGACGGAGGGGATTGCTCATTCTATTATTACGTTCCACGTCCGGGCGCGTTCAACGGCGCCTCGGCTTGAAGCGCGCGAGCCGGAAGCGATGCAGGTTCAGCTCCGACTTGCCCGCGACCACCAGTTCCGCCAGCGACTTGCCCACGACGGGCGCGAACTTGAAGCCGTGGCCGGAGAAGCCCGCGGCGACGAACGCGTTCGGCGCGTCGGGCAGGCGGTCGATGATGAAGTCGTCGTCGGGCGTGTTGTCGTACCAGCAGACGTGCCCCTCGAACTCGGTGAACGGCGCCATCTCCGGGATGAATCTCCTAAGAAACCCGCGGCACTTCTTCTCGAACTTCGGCGCCAGCTCGCGCAGCTCGTCGGGGTCGGCCTTCTTGACCTCCCGGCCCTTGCCGCGGTCGCTCAGCTTGATGAAGCCATGCAGGTGGACGGGAAAGCCGTAGAAGGCCTGCGCGTGGCTGGTGAAGACCGGGAAATGCTCGGGACGGTAGCGGCCGCGGTTCGAGAGGGGCCTGAGGAATATTTGCTCCTGCTTGGTGACCTTGATGGGCAGACGATAGCTCCTGAGGAGAGCGCCCGTCCAGTAGCCCGCCGCGAAGACGAAATTTTCCGCCTCCCAAATCTTGCCCGCGGAGTCCTTGAGGGCGCGGACGCCGGTCTTGTCCTTGACCACCGACACGATCCTGACGTTCGAGCGGATGCGCACGCCCTTGCGCTGGGCGATCGAGGCGGTCGCGGCGACCGCGCGGCTGGCCCAGGTCATGCCGCCGTCGGGGTGGAACAACGCCCACTTGAACGCGCGGGGGTTGTACATCGGATACCGGCGGCGGATCTGCGCGGGGTCCAAGCGCTCGAAACGGATGTTGCGCTCTTTGAGCACGGCCAAACTATGAGACTCGTAGCCGTTGTCCTTGGCGGCGAACTCGAGCACGCCGTTCTGCTGGAGGATGGTCTCCTCGGACAGCGCGTTCAGCTCCAGCCACAGCGGCAGGGCTTTCAGCGCCATCTCGGTGTAGAACGCGTCCTTGCCGTAGGTCAGGCGGAAGACCCGCAGGAGATCGCCCGAGGCGGCCCACTGGTTGGGCACGTCGAACTGGTCGAGAATCGTGACGGACCGGCCCATCTGCGCGAGATGCCAGGCCGTCTGCACGCCCATGATGCCGCCGCCCACGACGATCACCGAGTTATTGACGCTCATCGCGCAAACCGCCCCCCGATCCTTCCCGCGACGCTCTCCGGCGACGAGCCGTGAGCCACGCGCATCCATTTGCCGCCTTCGGCCTCGGCCGCCTCGCCGAGTTCCACGTCCGCCGTCACCACCGTCGTCGAGCCGCCCCGGTTCCACCGCCGCGCGCGGACGCGGTCCAGGATCACGTCGTCGGCCGGGAGCTCCCGCGTGAAGCTCACGCGCAGGTTTTCCGGCCGCGACGACGGCATGGAACGAAACGGCCCGTCGAAAAAAAGCTCCACCTCCACGGCCCCGCC
>CAIQSZ010000376.1 GCA_903874575.1 uncultured Elusimicrobia bacterium | reverse complement strand
GTCCCTGAGGTTCAGTGCGACTTGACGGCCGGGCTCTTCGAGAAGGTCAGCTTCTCGTTGGCCGCGTCCACCTCGACGTAGATGGTCGCGCCCTGATCGAACTTCTTCATGAGAATATCCTCGGACAAGGGATCCTCGACGGAGCGCTGAATGGTGCGCGCCAGAGGGCGCGCGCCGTAATTGACGTCGAAGCCGGTCTTGATGAGGAACGCCTTGGTTTCCTCGGAAAAATCGACTTTGAATCCCTGCGCCTCGATCTTCAGGCGCACGCGATCGAGCATCAAGGTCAGAATCTGGGTCATCTCCGCCTCGTTGAGCGGGTGGAAGACGATGATGTCGTTGATGCGGTTGATGAATTCGGGGCTGAAGACGCGCTTGACCTCGTCCATCACCGTCTCCTTCATCTTCTTGTAGTCGCGCTCGTCCTGTTCCTTGGACACGTCCGCGACGGTAAACCCGAGCGACTTGCCCTTGGAGATCAGGCGCGCGCCGACGTTGGAAGTCATCAAGATGACGGTGTTCTTGAACGATACCTTGTGACCGAGGTTGTCGTTGAGGATGCCGTCGTCCATGACCTGCAGGAGAATGTTGAAGACATCCGGATGAGCCTTCTCGATCTCGTCGAGCAGGACGACCGAGTACGGCTTGCGGCGCACGGCCTCGGTGAGCTGGCCGCCCTCCTCGTAGCCGACGTAGCCGGGGGGCGCTCCGATGAGGCGGCTGACCGCGAACTTCTCCATATATTCGGACATATCGACGCGAATCATCGCCTCTTCGTTGCCGAACATGAACTCCGCCAGCGCGCGCGCCAGTTCGGTCTTCCCCACTCCCGTCGGGCCCAGGAACATGAAGGAGCCGATCGGCTTCTTCGCGTCCTTGAGGCCCGCGCGGCTGCGGCGAATCGCCTGGGAGATGGTCTTGATCGCCTCTTCCTGGCCGATGACGCGCTTATGGAGGTTCTCCTCCATGTGCACGAGTTTCTCGGTCTCGGATTCGGTGAGCGCGGTGACGGGCACGCCGGTCCATTTGGAAACGACGGCCGCGATGTCCTCGTACGTGATCGCCGGCGTGGACTGGTCCCGCTTCTCTCGCCACTTCTTTTTGGCTTCCTCCAGCGCCTTGCGCAGCTCTTTTTCCTTGTCGCGCAAGCGGGCGGCCTTCTCGTATTCCTGGCCGGAGATGGACGCGGACTTATCCTTGACCACCTTCTCGATCTCGACTTCCTTCTCCTTGAACTGGGGCGGCGCCTGGGAACTCTGTAGGCGCGCGCGACTGCCCGCCTCGTCGATGAGATCGATGGCCTTGTCGGGCAGGAATCGCTCGGAAATATATCGGTCGGACAGTTCGGCGGCGGCCTTCAGCGCGCCGTCGTCGTACTTGACCTTGTGGTGCGCCTCGTACTTATCCTTGAGGCCCTGGAGTATCTCGACGGTCTCATCGACCGACGGAGGATCCACCACGATGGGCTGGAAGCGGCGCTCCAGCGCGGCGTCGTGCTCGATGTACTTGCGGTACTCATCGAGCGTCGTGGCGCCGATGGTCTGCAGTTCGCCGCGCGACAGCGCGGGCTTGATCATGTTCGACGCGTCGATGGCGCCTTCCGCGGCGCCGGCGCCGATGACGGTGTGCAGTTCGTCGATGAAGAGGACGACGGCCCCCTTCGAGCGGCGGATCTCCTCGATAATATTCTTGAGGCGCTGCTCGAATTCGCCGCGATACTTGGTCCCGGCCACCACCAGCGCCAGGTCCAAAGTCAATACGCGCTTGTTGAGCAAAATCTCGGGCACGTCGCCGGTGGAAATCTTCGACGCCAGGCCCTCGACGATCGCGGTCTTGCCTACGCCCGGGTCTCCGATCAGGACCGGGTTGTTCTTCGTGCGACGCGCCAGGATCTGGATCATGCGTTCGATCTCGTCGGCGCGTCCGATGACGGGATCCAACTTGCCCTCGCGGGCCATCGCGGTCAGGTCGCGGCCGAACTCATCCAACGTCGGCGTCTTCGACTTGGTGCGCGACGGGGAAG
>CAIQSZ010000375.1 GCA_903874575.1 uncultured Elusimicrobia bacterium | reverse complement strand
GCCTCGTCCTCGTCGACATCGAAGGCCGCAGTTACGAGGAGGCGGCCGACATCTTGAATTGGCCCGTCGGCAGCGTGGCCGGGCGGCTCTTCCGCGCGAGGCGCTTGCTGCGCGAGAGGCTGGCGCTCTCCGGAGGGAAAATCCAATGATTTGCTCGCTCGTCGAAAATCTCGTCGACCTTTACGTTCAGGGTCGGCTCGTGGCCTTCGAGGACCGCCTGGTCGAATCCCACATCGAATCTTGCGGCGCTTGCGCCGCGGAAGCCGCTACATGGAGGAGAACCTTCCTGGAGTTGGAATCCCTCCCCGTTCCAACCGCGCCTGCGAACTTGAAGGCCGCTCTGAAAAGCGCGCTCGCCGCGGCGGCGGCGCCGAAGGTTTCGCCGATCCCGGACTTCGCCGTCGATTGGAGGCCCATGCAGGCCCCCTCCCTGGCCTTGGCGCTCGGCTGCGCGGCGTTTCTGATCTCGGTTTCCGTCTCAATCTTCGGCTCGGGGCCCGCCAGCCAGTCGTGCTCGGACAGCCCGGCTTCCGTTTGCATCACCCCGCGCGCCTCGCAATCCGCGATCATCAGGGGAAACCCGTGAACCTCTCCAGTCTCCACCTCGACTCCTGGCGCTTTTGGCTGCGATCGTCGCTGCTGTTTCTCGCCGTCGCGCTTCCCGTGGCCTTCTACCTTCGCACCTACGACTCGGCCATGGTGAAAATCACCCTCCTGCAGCTGGGCATCCTGGCCGCCGCCGCGATCTGGACGCTGGGAAGCCTCTGGGAGGGCCGCGTGGAGCTCCCCGGAGAGTCCTTGGGGCTCCTGGCGCCGGCGTTCCTGCTCTTATTTTGGAACGCGGGGCGCTTCGCGTTCGCCGCCCATCGCTCGGCTTCTCTGCACGGGTTCGCCCTGCAAGAGATGTTCCTGCTGACGTTCATCCTCACCGCCGTGAGCTTCTCAAGGCGCAGCCTTCGTTTGGCGGTCATGATCATGCTGGGCGGCTGGCTGATCACCGTGCTTTACGGCGCGGCCCAGCATTGGGGCTTGGATCCTTTCATCTGGAGGGGCGCCTTCGGAGAGAAGGTCTTTTCCACGTTCGGCAATCCCATATTTTTCGCCGTCTATTTGGCGCTTTACGCTCCGCTGCCGCTGGCCGTTGCGGCGGATGAAAGCCTGCCGCGCCGGCTCCGCTGGGCCCTCGCCGTCTTCGCCGTGGTCGGCGCTTTCGTGCTGGGCTGGACGCAAACATTTTTGGAGATCGAAGTGCTGGCTACGGTCCTCGTCGTATTCCTCTTTTGGGCGCGGCTCGCGTCGCGCGGCCGGTTCCGTCCAGCGGTGCTGGCCTTGTCGGGGCTCTGCCTGGCGGCCAGCCTCGGCGTAGCGGTTCCAGCCTTCACGCGCAAAGCCGTATTGAACAGAAAGGCTTTTCTTGTCGAGACTTGGAAGGGAACGTGGGCTATGATCGGGAATCATCCTTGGATTGGCTCCGGCCCCGGTTCGTTCTGGGTGGAGTACCCCGCGTTCCGGCGTCCGCGCGTGATCCTGATCGAGCGCAGGCACAACACCGAGACGGATCATCCCGAAAACGAGCTTCTGGAGCAGTGGTCGGAAGCCGGAATCGTGGGAGTCGTTCTCTGGCTCTGGCTGTTCGGCGCGCTGCTGCGCGCGGGCTGGAAGTCGTTTTCGGACTCTAAGACGAGGGCCTTCGACGACGTCTACGGGGCCGGGATTTACGCTTCCGTGCTGGGCGGGGTCCTCGCCTCGCTGCTCTCGCTCGGATCGCGCTTCCCCGCCCCGGGCTGGATGCTGTTTTTCGCCGCGGGCCTTCTCTGCGCCTGGTGCCGCCGCGAATCCGATCGGGATAGCGCGGTCTTTGCCGTACCGCTCCCCGGAAAAGCGCTGCGATCCCTTCTTGCCGCGCTGGTGCTCGCGGGCGCCGCCGGACTGGCCTGGGGCTGCGTGCAGCTGTTCCAGTCGGACGTTCATCACAACATCGCCATCTACTGGTCGAAGGAAAAGAAATGGGACCGGGCTCTTCAAGAGTACGACGGAGAAGTCCCCGGCGCGCCCGCTTACGTCATGGGTCAGTACTTCAAGGGCAACGTGCTGCTGGACCGCGGCGGCGCCGGGGATTTCCAGAAGGCGGCGGACCAATATCGCGCCGTACGGGCTCTGGCTCCGAATTATGTGCAGGTCCATTTCCAAGAGGCCGTCGCTTTATCGAAATTAGGGCTCAAGCAGGAGGCGATCTCGCGGTTGGAAACCGAGACCCGAATCGATCCCGCCTGGGACGAGCCGTGGAACTTTCTGTCCAGGCTCTACCGCGAAACGAATCAGCCGGAGAAAGCGGCTCTCGCGGCGCAACGAAAGAAGGCCGCAAAAGCAGAATGGGATGCTTTCTCCCCGTAGACGCCTGACTTTGACGGCCGCCGTCGTTTTGGCGACCTCGCCGCTTGCGCGCGGCGAGACGCTGACGCGGGCCCCATCCGCGCTTGCAGCCCTCGATCTGAAGCGCCAGTTGGACGAGATCGGCGGCCGTCTGTCGGAACAGAGGGAGCGCCTCGTGCTGGCGACCGTCGCGCTCGCCGGCATCGGCAACTCTCTCAATCAGCAAGCTCCGAGGAGCCCGGGCGTCGCCCTTTTCGCGACGCGCTCCGCCCCATACGTCCCGGGAAGCCCGGCGGCGGCCGCGGCGATGGACGCCGCCGTGCGGCCTTGGATCGAGCAACGCGAAGCGCTGGCCGCGCTCGAGCTCAAGGCGGCCCTGCTCGCGGATCAGCTGCAGCGATACAAAGAAACCGGAGTGCTCTCCCCCACCCCGGCCGCGACCGTCAAACGCTTCAAGCTACTGATTGAAAATCCGTGGACCTTGCCGGCGTCCACTCCGGAGGTTGCCGCGCTCAGCTTGGACCTGATAAAACTCCAAAAGCAACTACGCTTATATAAGGCGGAGATATTATCCGCTCCCGAGAAACAAAGTCCGCCGCCGACGGCGGGAACCTCAGCCGATCGTCCCCGGTTCGAGCGCGACGCCGGGAGAGGCTCGCCCGAAAACAATCCGATCCCGGGATTAATCGTGCTGCTTTCGTCGCCGGAGCCGCGCGGGCGCGCGCTCGCCGCCGATGAACTCGGCAACGCCGGCGCGGCGGCCGCGCCGGCGGTCCCCGCGTTGAGGCGCGCGCTCACCGACCCCGACCGGCGCGTTCGCGCCAGCGCGGCGGCGGCCCTCGGTTCCATAGGAGACGCCGGCTTGAGCGTCGCGGCCGATCTGCGGCGCGCCCTGCGCGATCCGGATGAAGAGGTTCGCCTCAGCGCGCGGGCCGCGCTTCGCCGATTGGAGCATTGAAGTCTATCGGCAGAATATCGAATCAACCGACTTAAGCCCGCCTCGACATCCACGCCTCGGTTAGGGGGCATTGCCGGCGGCGGAGAGGACGGCCTTTAAGTTGTGTTCGCTCAACCCGATGAAAGTGCCTGAATCCGGGAAGGCCTTGCCCATGGTCCCGATCACGGCGACTTTCGCGCCGGTCTTCTCCGCGAGCCACTGCGGCATCTTAGGATCGTACTGCTGCTCCCGGATGATCAGCGCCACGCGCTCGTGCTTCATCATTTCGACGAGATTCTCGAGGTGCGTCGGGGTGGGCGACACGCCGGGCTTGGGTTCCAGCGTACCGATGAACTCTATGC
>CAIQSZ010000374.1 GCA_903874575.1 uncultured Elusimicrobia bacterium | reverse complement strand
GCTTGCTCGTTGCGGCATCTTTCCGTCTCTGGATTCAACCAGGAGAAAACCATGCTTAAAACCGTCTTTGCCGCGATTCTGCTGACGTTCGCTGGTATCTCTTTTGCAGCGTCCGCCGCTCAGGAGACTGATAACGTCATCCACGAAGAACTGCGCGGCGTTCTAGCTGGCGTGCAGGACGCGATCAACGCCAAGAAGTACGACGACCTTGCGCCTTATTTCTCGGAAAATATGCGCGTGACGACGATCAACCAGGAAGCGCTGTCGAACCGAAGCGAGATCGCGCCGTATTTTAAGAAGTGGTTCGGTGCCGGGGGATTCCTTAAGGACCTGACGTTCACCCTCAACGCCGACGCGCTGACGGAACTCGATGCGACGAAGGCGTTCGGGATCGTCCGCGGCTCCGGCGTGGAGAACTATGCTTTGTCCGACGGTCGCCGATTCGACATGAAGACACGCTGGACCGCCACCGTGGTCAAGGGCGCGGACAAGAAGTGGCGCATCCTGGCACTGCACATCGGAACGAATTTCCTCGATAACCCGATCCTCGACGCCGCCAAGTCCATGCTGATTCGTGTGGGCGTTTTTTGCGCGGCGGGAGGGCTCGTCGTCGGCGTTTTGCTCGCGTTTCTGTTCCTACGGCGCAAGTCTAACTGACGGCGCATTTTGGTCCAGCATCGGCGGCGCCGGCCGGACGCCGCCCCAGAGGCTTAGATATATCGACCAGAATGAGGGCTGAGGCTCAGCTGGGTCGACGAACTCGGGCAATCGGTTCCATGGAACGAGCGGCAGTCGGTGATGCGCGAGGTGAAAGTGGTAGTTCAATGCCGTGAGGCGGGCGAAAGCCGTCGCACGGAGGTTCCAAGCCCCGTTGATAATGTCTCGGGGACTCCAAGCGTGATCAACGTATTGCAGCGCGGACCAATGCAGGGCGAATGCCCAATAGCATAGAAGACATCCGCGCCAATTCAGGTCCAAGAAGCGCCATACCGCCGCTTGATAGACGAGCGCAAGCGCGCACTCGAACCATATTCTACCCCTCGGGTGCCGAGCGATCTCCTCGACATACGGCTCGAACCCAAGACGTCGGGCAGGTCCTTCGATGAAAGCCCGCGACGTGTAGAGCCAGGGAGAGGTGAAATAGACTATGGTGCTGAAAGGGATGCAGAACCAAAAGAGGCCAAATAGATTCCCCGCGTACAGCCAGAAATTCCGCAACGCTTTTGATTGCGTCGGGAGATAGTAGTCGTAGAGTTCCTTGTCTGTTCGGTTGCGACGGTGATGGCCGAGATGGGCAATTCGTTGGAGCGTGAATGAGGTCGGGAACATTGCGGCCGTCAAAACGCCGAATATTTCATTTCGCCGTGGATCGGCGGAGAAGATGCCGTGTACCGCCTCATGAAGCAGGGAGAACGGGGTGAAGTCGACGAACGCAAAGAGCAGCGCGGCAGCGCAGACCCAGGGCCACGGCGCATGAGACCCGAGGTATAAGAGCGTCCAAGTCGCAGGCGCGGCGATAAGCAGGATCGCGATGTTCAACCGTTCCGGGATCGGGCACTCCCGTGGGTCAAAATTCTTCATGCTCCCCTCCGCACCGGAAAACAACCGGAATGGCCGTGCATCTTGAATGACCGACGGCGGTAGCCCAGCACTGGAAGCGCCATCGCCGCGCTCAACGTGATCGGGAACGTGAACGCGAACTCCCCCGCGCCAAAGCCGGCGCGCGACGCGAAGATTTCAGCGACGCTCAGGCCGATTCCATACATCGCCCCAAAACCGGCGAAAAACCACGGAGCGTAGTCGAACGCGATGGCCTCGGCTCCTTTCTCATCCGCCCAGGGCTGGTTATACACGCGCAAGATTCCAGAACGCAGCGCCTCCACGTCGTAAAGAACGTTCCAAAACCCTAGGACCGAGGAGAAAATGAGTCCTGCCCGAACAGCGTCGGGCCAAGCGCGCGCGGGCTGGCCGTGAACGGCCCAGGCGAGCGCGGCGGTCGCACTCCCGAACACGAATCCATGGTGAGGGCGAAAGCGTCCCATACGGAACCGCGTGTCGAACTCCCAGACCTTGAGAATATTGGTCCCGACGCCAGGGACGATGTAGGCGTAGACGATGGGCAGAAGCCACGCCATGAGGGCGAGCCAGATATTCCCGCCGCACGCGTGCCGCCACAAAAGAAAAGTCGCAGGCGCCAGCACCGCAGGGGCAAGATACTGGTAAATCTCAAATACACGCTTATTCATTTTAGGCCGAAGCGCATTCCATGCTTCTTGTGGAGTTCCTTACGGAAAAGAGTCGCATATTTCCAGTACGCGCCGGCGCGCCAGAGCGACCTCATGTTTGTCCTTACGTCGGCGAAGCGATACAGCAACGAGATCGGGTCGTTGAATTTCTTTCTGACGCGGTGGCACGCTTCGGTGAGCTCATCGGGCGTCATATTCTTCGGGACAAAGGCCGCGTTGTTGAATCGGTACTCGGGGTGCAACCACCATTTCCCGCCGTACAGGTGCCGCCCCTCGTCAGAGAACTTCTTATACAGCGGCGTGTTTGGGTACGGCATTAGGATGTTGAACGCGGCGAAGGTGAACCGGTTCCGCAATGCGAACTCCATCGTCGCCATGATCGAATCGTAGGTGTCATGGTCGTAGCCGAGGGTAAACGCCGCCCAAGTCTGCATCCCATATTGGCGAAGGGCTTCGACCTCGCGTTTATAGTTCGAGAAGCCGGGAATGTTCGGGGATTTCTTCGCGTCGCGCAGGCTTTCGGGCGTAATCGTCTCGAAGCCGGTGACATTGCCGATGCAGCCGCTGTCGGACATCAACCGCATGGTCTCATCGTCCTTCGTGACGTCCAAGCTGGCCTGGCTGATCCAACGGACCTTCATCGGGATCAATGCCCGGCATAGCTCCCGAAGCGCGAGGCGGTCCGAAGCGATGTTGTCGTCGATGAAGAACAGGAATTTGCGGTCCTGCTCCTCGATCTCGCGCAAGACCTCGTCGATGCGCCGGACGTAATGGTCGCGCTCGAAGTATTGGCTCACCGCACAAAACGAACAAGCGAATCGGCAGCCGCGCGAGTACTGCATCAACGACATCGGCAGGTAGCCCTTGCCTTTGTATAGGTCGCGGCGGGGCAGGGCGCCATGCGACTGAGCAACGCCGGGGGGAGCCTGATAACGAGGCAGAAGGCGTCCACGGCGCGCGTCCTCAACGACCTGAGCCCAAAGCGTTTCCGCATCGCCGAGGAAGACGCTGTCGGCGTGCTCGACGGCTTCCTCCGGAAGCAGCGACACGTGCATGCCGCCCATGATCACGGGGACGCCGCGCGCGCGGTATTCGGCGGCGATTTCGTAGGCGCGGCGAGCCGTATAGGTCTCGACCGTAATCGCAGCGAGGTCCGTGGGTTCATCGAACGGGATCGATTCCATCCGGTCGTCGTACAGCGCGACATCGACGTCAGGCGGCGTCATCCCAGCCAGCACGCCCAACGTCAGCGGCTCCATGCGCCCTTCGTCAACGTAGAGGCTATGCTCGCGGCGCCCGATCGTTGGCTTGATGAGGGCGACCTTCATGGTCAGACCCCGAGTTCCCGGTGCTGCTTTCGCATGACCTCGCGGCGTGAGATAACGTTCGCCAGGCCGACCGCCCCGGCGCGAAACCAGTCGAAGCCTGCGTTAGCGCCGAAGATTCGATCCGAGATCGACCGCCAGGAATAAAACTTTCTTTTGGCATCGAAGCACAGTCGCGCCAGGTCTTCGGGCTCCATCCCGCGAGGCGTGAAAATCGGATCGCCATAGCGGTATGCGGGGTTCAGCCACCATTTTGGAAGAAGGAGCCGGCCTTCCGAGGAGAGCCGATCGTACAGCGGCGAACCCGGCGTCGGCGTCAGCGGGTTGAAGTTCGCGATCTCCAGGCGCGCCGCCAGCGCAAAATCAAGGCTCCGCTGGATCGTTTGAGGAGTGTCGCCGTCGTAACCGAAAACGAAGGTGCCGTACACCGCCATGCCGCGCTCGTGGAGCTTGCCGACAACGCTCAGGTAGTCGCCGGAAACTCGGTTCCATGGTTTCCGCATCTGCCGCAAGTTTTCCGCGGAGAGGGACTCAAAGCCGATCAGCACGAATACGCAGCCGGCCTCTGCCATGCGATCTAGAAGAAGCTCGTCTTTGGCGACATCGATGCTGATCTGGCAAGACCAACGGATGCCGAGCGGGCGGATCGCCGAGAGGAGGGCGTCCAGCGCCGGGCGGGAGTTGAATAGATTGTCGTCCACGAAAAACACGAGTTTGCGCGGCCCCAGTCGGCCAATCTCGCCGGCGACTTGTTGCGGCGCCCGTGCGCGGATGCTGTTCGCGTAGAAAGCGCGGATCGAACAAAAGTCGCAGGAGAACCGGCAGCCGCGCCCATATTGAACGGGAACCACGGGCGCGTAGCGCTTTCCGGCAAAGATGCTCCTATCCATAGCGGCATCGTCAAGCGGACGCTCGTTGCCGCCCTCATAGGTCCGTCTCAGCGCGCCCGTCCGAAAATCAGCGAGCAGGCGCTCCCAACTTCCCTCGGCGTCGCCGACCACGACGGAATCCGCGTGTTCAAGGCATTCGTCAGGAAGAAACGTCGGCTGATAACCGCCCATGACCACCGGCACTCCGCGTTTGCGGTAGCCTGCGGCCAGTTCGTAGGCACGTCGCGCGGTAAAAGTCTCCACCGTGATCGCGACCAGGTCGGGAGAGTCGTTTTCGGGGATGGCTTCCACCTTGTCGTCGTAGAAACGGACCGCAATGTCCTCCGGGGTACGTGCGGCGAGGATCGCCATTGAGAGCGGCGCCACCGCGTCAGTTGAGCGGTAATTCCCCATGTTGGGACGAAGAAGAGTGATGCGTTCGAGCCTCAAAGCAGCGCCACCTCCGGTTGCGCGGGGCGGCCGTCTAACGTCGGGGCCCTATCTCCGGAAAATGAAACCGTCTCGATCAGCGATTCATAGCGGTGCGGCGCCAGGTGCGTCTTGATCAAGCCGGTCAAGGGATTATCGACGGAAAGGCCGATCACGGCGGCCACAGCGCCCTTTTCACGAGCACGAGCCAAACCCTCTCGGATTGCGATGGGGGCGAGTTTCGCCGCTTCCGGATCGAAAGCGACGAACGAAAGATAGACGTGTTCGAGGGGTTTGCCAACCGACGGCAGCGGTGCGCGCCGTGCAGCCGCGGCCCACAGGTTATACGGACCCAACAAGGCGCCCAAGGGAAAGCGATAGGCCGAGGCGACCGTCTGCTTGAATGCGCGCTGGTCCCAAACAGCCAAGCAGCCGCGCAAACCGGAGGAATCCTCCGCCAACCAGAAGTCGTTCAGCGTCAGGCCCTTCGTCCCGTCGAGGCCGACCAGCCAATCGGCGTTGAGCGCCGGGGAGAATTGGTATCGCGCAGCGCGCGCGTTGTGGAACGCCGCGATCATCGGCGCGTCCTCAGGCCGAGCGCGGCGCAGGACGCCGGCGATTCTCCCTCGGCTCGCGGCAACGGTCAGCGTCTCGACAATTCCTGCGCGGCGATACGTCGGCATACCCGGCAGGCCGGCTTCCAGAAGTCGCACGGCCGCGGTGTTCTCTCGGGAAATACTCGTAAACCAGAACGGAACGTCTCCCTTATTTCCGACCACGACGGGAATCGATGCGAAGCCGTTGCGTACGACACGCGGCCGGCGACGGAACGGTTTATTGACTCTTAATCCGCCGAGATACCCGACCGTTTTCCGCGCACCGTCGACATGCACCGGGACAAAAGCGCACGTGTACATGCCGACCGTGCGACCCGCGGCGCCGGGCTCGTGGGCGATCACCGCAGCGCCGTCGCCCATCAATTCGTCGCCCGCGAAGAACGACGGCTCCCGTCGCAGCGACATGGTCACCCATGAGGGCAGCGCGTTCTCGCGGAGCACGGCGCGCAAGTTCGCGTCATCGGCGACTCCGGCGGCTCGGTAGACGACGCCGTCCGCTACATAGGCGACGGTCATCGGACCGCCTCGAGCAGAGCGCCTTTCCAAGCCTCGTCGCCGAGAGGATGCCCATTGCGGCCCCCGACATCGGCGCGGTGCATCGCGTTGATCGGCAGATAGTTCCGGAGCATGAACCCGTTCTGGCGGTTCGCGCTTCCGAGGCCGCGTTTGAGGATGCTCGGCCACGAATAAAACCGGCGCCTCGCCGCGACGCACAGGCGCGTCACATCTTCCGGAGCCAGACGCGCCGGCGTGAATGGCACGTCGTTGTAGCGGTAACGGTCGTCAAGCCACCAAGCGTCGTAGCGCATCCGGCCCGCGCTCTTGAGCTTTTCGTACAACGGAGTGCCGGGAAACGGGGTCAGATGGTTGAAAGCGGCAATATAAAAGCGCTGATCGATCGCGAAATCCACAGAACGCTTGAAGGATGCTTCGGTATCGTTGTCGTATCCGAAGATGAATGTGGCGTAGACGCGAATATCGTGGCGCCGTAGATTCGCCAGCGCGGCGGGGAAGCCGCCATTCATCGCGTTGAATCCCTTTTTCATCGATCTCAGGTTCTCTTCATCGAGGCTCTCGAAACCGATGAGTACGCCCATGCAGCCCGCGGCCTTGAGGAGAGCAAGAAATTCTTCATCGTGCGCGGCATTGATGCTCATTTGGGTGATCCAACGAGCTTTGAGCGGCGCCAGCGCCCTCAGAAGTTCCTTGGCAGCGGGAATGTCTCCGGCGAAATTATCATCGACGAAGAAAAAAACCTTGGCCCCATCCTTCAGCCTCCGGATTTCCTCCACGATGCGATCGATTGGCCGGGTGCGGTGGGTCCCATCGAAGAACGTCTGAATCGCGCAGAACTCGCATGGAAAGCGGCAACCGCGGCCTGTTTCGACGAGGCGGATCGGGAGATAGTTCTTGCCGCGAAATATCGTTCGATCGACGGCGATGCGCTCCAAGGCGGGGCGGCCTACGCCGCGATAACGCTTTTTCAGCGTCCCATGACGAAGGTCGTCGACGACGGCTGCCCACACGTCTTCGGCCTCGCCCGTCACCACCGCCTCAGCATAGCGCTCGGCCTCTCCGGGGGCCAAAGTCGCGTGGAATCCACCGACAATCACCGGGACGCCCCGCTTACGATACTCAGTGGCGATCTGGTAGGCACGCTTCGCCGTGTATGTCTCCAGCGACAGGACGAGCGCGTCGGCGGGCTCGTCGAACGGGATCTTCTCCATCCGATCATCGTAGAACCGGACTTCGACATCCTTAGGAGTGAGCGCCGCGATCGTCGCCGCGGGCAACGGTTCCATCTGCCAGGTGCGGATGTAGTTCTCGCCGGCGCGATGCCCGATGGCCGGGTGGACGATGGTCAGCCGCATACGGTCCTGTTCCCGCTCGGGCTGGTCGCACCGGTCGGCGGGGCAGGAGTGGAATTTACGGCGGGATTCTTCCGCTCTGGAAATAACGCGGTCGTCTGCCAGTCGCAGTTGTAGAAGCGGTGTAGGTTGTGGGCGTAAAATCGGTAGCCGAGATTGGCGCTCATGGCTAAAGGCTGGAAGTTCCGGGCGTGCCATAGGCGCCGGGCGATTGACGGCCACCTGTACGCGCTTTTCCAGGCGCGCTCATGGCCGGCGGCCAATTCCTGAGACGTCATCAAGCGGGGCTGGAAAACTACGTGCTGGCAGTCGTATAGCTCCCAATCGCGCGTCAGAATTCGATTTTCCGCCTCCAGCCGTCGATAGAGCGGAGTTCCCGGAAATGGCGTCTGGATGGAAAAGCGCGGCAGATCGACGCCGGCGTCGACCGCGAACTGCACCGTCGCGTCGAAAACGTCGACCGTGTCGTGATCGAATCCGAACACGAAGCAGCCTTGGACTGAAATTCCGAGTTGGTGCAGGTCGCCTATCAGTTTCTTGTAATCTACGGAGGCGTTGAAACGTTTCCCCGCGTCGCCGAGGCTCGCGTGCGTGACAGTTTCGAGGCCGAGCAGGAGCCCGCGGCATCCGCTCCGGGCCATCAATTCCATCAATTCCGGCCGGTGAGCGATTAGGACCGTTGAAAGACCGAACCACTGCACTTTGAGGCGGATCATGGCCTTGAACAACTCGGTTGCGTAGGCAACGTCGGACACAAGATTCAAATCGATGAAGATAATCTTTTTCGCGCCAAAACGGCGGATGTCTTCAACAACCCACTCGATCGGTTTCTGCAACTGAACGCGACCCCAGGCCGCGGGGGCGACGCAGAACTCGCAGTCATGGGCGCAGGAGCGGGTCG
>CAIQSZ010000373.1 GCA_903874575.1 uncultured Elusimicrobia bacterium | reverse complement strand
GGCCGCGAGATACGAGTCCGCCTCGGATCCGCTTCCGCTGACCGGACGCGCCGGCGCGTATTGGGCCGGGAAGTTCGCGCTGGGCAACGAAAACTCGCTTACCGCGGGCCGCGCCGCGCTGGGCGTCGACGCGGTCCGGGTCCTCGGAGAGCGCGTCGCGCCCGTCGTCGGCGGAGAGTTCGCGGTGGCCTTCGGGCCGTCGACCGAGGTCGCCCTGCGCAGCTCCTACACCTTCAACCGCGCCGCCGACGGGCTCGCCTTCGGAGTAGGCGTGCGCGAGGGCCGCTTCACCGCCGACTATGCGCTCGTGTCGAAACGCGACCTGGGCAACGTGCAGGACGTCTCCCTGCGCGTGCGGTTCTAGGCCGATATGCCCCGCCGCCGCCGATCCTCCTCTTCCTGGGGCGCGGCCGGACTGGGACTGGCGGTCGCGGCCGCGCTGGCCGCCGCTTGGGCGGCGTTCCAGGCCGAGCGCAGTCTCTCGGCGCTGACGCTCGGCGGAATGGGAGAGAGCTTCTCGACGCGCGTGTGGTCGGCGCCTTTTCTCCTGTGGGACGGGGCCCGCGGCGAACCCCAGCGCCTGATCGAGCGGCTGGAGCGCCTCGGCTACCGGCGCGCCGACGGTCCGCCGCGCAAGGGCGAGTACCGGTGGTCCCCGCCGGAACTCGCGCTGTTCCTGCGCGGCTACCGCAACCCCCTGTCCAGCCAGCCGGAAGGCCTGTTCCTCCTGCGCCGCGACGACAAGGGCGGCTGGCTCCTGCGCGACGGCCTGGGCCGCGCCGTCCCCGAAATCCGCCTGGAGCCGGAACTGGCGGCCGAATTGTCCGGCGCGCAGAAAATCCGCCGCGACCCGTTGACCGCCGAGCAAATCCCGCCCTGCCTGCGCGACGCGGTCATCGCCGCGGAGGACAAGCGCTTCTGGACGCATTGGGGCCTGGATCCGCGCGCCATCCTGCGCGCCGTCTGGGCCAACGCCCGCGGCCGCGAGCTCCAAGGCGCCAGCACCATCACCCAGCAGCTCGCCAAGAACCTGTTCCTGTCGCCACGCCGGACCTTCGGACGCAAGTTCGCCGAGGCGGGACTGGCGGTCTACCTGGACATGCGCCTGGACAAGAGGCGCATCCTGACGCTGTACCTCAATCACATCTACCTGGGCCAGGACGGCTCGGCCAGCGTGATGGGCATGCGCGCGGCCGCGCACTACTACTTCGCGAAGGACACGCAGGACCTCACCTTGCCGGAAGCGGCGACCTTGGCCGGCATCATCCGCGGCCCGGGCTTCTACAGCCCGTTCCACGACCCGGCCGCGAGCCGCGTCCGCCGCGACTGGGTCCTCCATCGCATGCGCGACGACGGCTTCATCACCGGGCCGGAACTCCAGGCGGCGCTGGCGACGCCGCTGATGCCCGCGCGCGGCGCCACCGCCGAGGATCGCCGCGACAACGCCTACTACGTCGCCGAGGTCGTGCGCTCGCTGGTGCCGCGCTACGGCGGCGAGATGATCTACCGCGACGGGTTGTCGATCCACACCGCGATGGACCCGCTCCTCCAGTCCGACGCGCAGAAGACCCTGCGCGGCGCCCGGCACCAGGCCGCCCTGGTCGCGCTGCAGCCCTCGACGGGAGAGATCCTCGCGCTGGTGGGCGGACGCTCGTTCGCCGAAAGCCAGTTCAACCGCGCGACGCAGGCCGCGCGCCAGCCCGGCTCGGCGTTCAAGCCCTTCGTGTACGCCGCCGCCCTCAAGATCGGGCTGACGCCCGCCACGCTCCTGAGGGACAAGCCGAAGAGCTACCCCGGCGAGGGCCGGGACTGGTCGCCGGGCAACTACGACGGCGTCTACTACGGCACCGCCACCGCCCGTCAGGCGCTGGCGCACTCGCTGAACGCGGCGACCTTGGACCTGGCCGAGCGGGTCGGGCTCAAGCGGGTGGAGGAACTCGCGCGCGCCGCCGGCATCACCAGCCCCCTGAGAAACGACCTCGGCCTGGCGTTGGGCGCGTCGGAGGTCGGTCTGCTCGAACTGGTCTGCGCCTACGACATCTTCGCCGCCGCCGGACGACGCAACGAGCCGCGGCTGGTCACCGCCGGGCTCGACGCCGAGGGAGGCGGGCTGGAAGCCGCGCCGGCGGCCGCCTCCGCCGTGCTGGATCCCGCCGTGGCCTACCTCGCGACCTCGCTGATGGAGAGCGTCGTGAGGCAGGGCTCCGCGCGCGGGCTGGCGAAGCTGGGCTTCGACGCCCCCGCGGCCGGCAAGACCGGCACCACCAACGACGGCCGCGACGCCTGGTTCGTCGGCTACACGCCCGCGCTGCTGGCCGGCGTATGGACCGGCGCCGACGACAACCGCGCGCTCAAGCTCACCGGCGCCAAGGACGCCCTGCCCCTGTGGGCCGCGTTCATGATGGAAGCGTCCGCCGACCGCCCCGGAGGAGGCTTCGCCAGGCCCGAGGGCATCGTCCAGGTCCGCATCTGCCCCGACTCCGGCATGCGCGCGATCTCCGGCTGCCCGAACAAACGCGACGAGTTGTTCATCGCCGGCACGGAGCCCCTGCGCGACTGCCTCCTGCACCGCGGCGGCGTCTTGGGCTGGTTCGAGCGCCTCACCCACCCGTAGGCAAGGCGAAGCCGCGGCCCGCATGATACAATCGCTCCATGCCAACGCACCCTCATCATGAGCAGCATTTCACCGCGTCCGAAACCGTCCGGGACGTCGTCATCGGAATGTCGGACGGGCTCACCGTTCCCTTCGCGCTGGCCGCCGGCCTCACCGGCGCGGTCGCCGCGTCGAAACTGATCGCGACCGCCGGGCTGGCGGAGATCGCCGCGGGCTCGATCGCGATGGGGCTGGGCGGCTACCTGGCCGCGCGCTCCGACGCGGAGCACTACGCCTCCGAGGTGCGCCGCGAACACGAGGAAATCGTCGAGAAGCCCCACGCCGAGCGCGCCGAGGTGGCCGCGGTGTTCAAGCACTACGGCCTCACCGAGGAGCAGATCGCCCCGGTCCTGTCCAACTTCGAGAAGAACGAGGCCGCGTGGGTGGACTTCATGATGCGCTTCGAGCTGGGCTTGGAGCGTCCGGACCCGCGCCGCGCGCTGACCGCCGCGCTGACGATCGGCGCCTCCTACGCGATCGGAGGGCTGGTGCCGCTGACGCCCTACTTCGTGGTGGCGGACGCGCGCGCGGCCCTGCCCTGGTCGGTCGCCGCGACGCTGGCGGCCCTGCTGGCCTTCGGCTTCGTCAAGGGGCGCTTCACCTCGGGCAAGCCCCTGGTCTCGGCGCTGCACACGGCGGCGGTCGGCGGCCTCGCCGCGGCGGCGGCCTTCGGCATCGCGCGCCTCGTCGGCTGAGGCGCCCGTTTGGTAGAGTCTCGTTCGTGAATCCGCTCCTGGCGCTCCTGCTGCGCCTGCCCGTCCACGGCCTCGGGCTGTTCGTCACTGCCCTGCCCCGGAGCTGGGAGATGGCGCTGGGCCGCGCGTGCGGCCGCGCGGCCCTTCTGGCGGACCGCAAGCGGCCGAAGATCGCGGCGGAGAACATCCGCCGCTGCCTTCCGGAGCTGGATGCGGCGGGCCGGGACGCGCTTCTGCGCGCGAACTTCGAGCACTACGGCATCCTGGTCCTGGAGCTGGCCCACATGTTCTCCCCAATCCCGGGACACTGGCGCCGCTACGTGGAGCGCAACGTGCGCGTGCGCGGCCTGGAGCGCTGGGAGCGGGCCCATGCGCGCGGCAAGGGCGAGCTGTTCGTGTCCACGCACATCGCCAACTGGGAGTTCTGCGCCGCCATCGGCTCAATGCGGGGCATGGACGTCATGGTCGTCACCCGCAACCTCAAGCCGCGCTGGCTGCACGACTGGATGGAGAAGGCGCGCCTGACCACGGGGGTGACCGCCGCCTATCAGCCGCGCACCATGCCGGCCGTCCTGAAGCACATCCGCAAAGGCTCCGGAGTCGTGTTCGTCATGGACCAGTACATGCCGCCGCCCATGGGGTCTCCCCTGCGCCTGTTCGGCGCGATGGTGGACACGCTCTCGGCCGTCGCCCCGCTGGCCCGCCGCACCGGCGCGGCCGTGCTGCCCGTCAGCGCGCGCCGCGAAGACGACGGCGTCGTGACCGTCACCGTGGAGCCGGAGTTCGTCCTCACCGACAGCGACCAAGACGACAACCAGCGGCTCGCCTCCGTCGTCGAGAATTGGATGCGCGGCAACCCCGCGCAGTCCCTCTGGGGGCATCGCCGCTTCAAGCACGCCGACTGGGACGCGGCGGCCGCATGAGAAGATTGGAGGTCGGCCCCGGGGAACTCGGCATCCTGGCCTCCATGCTGCGAAAAGTGGAGTTCTTCGCGCCGCTGACCGTCGGCCAGCTGGAGAAGGTCCTTCCCCACGTCCGCATCCACGCCTTCTGCGCGCGGGAGACGGTCTTCCGCCAGGGCGAGGCCGGCGACGCGTTTTACATCGTTTACGAGGGAAGCGTCGAGGTCCGCCTGCGCCGTTTTGGGATCTTTTCCAAGACGGTCGCGACCCTGCGGCCCGGGGACTTCCTGGGCGAAATCGCCCTCATCTCCAAGGAGCCGCGCACGGCCGGCATCGTCGCCGCGGAGCCGACCAAGCTCTTCGCCCTGATCGCCGCGGACTTCCAGTTCGTGCTGCGGGAAAACCCCGCGGCCGCCGCCGAGATGCGGCGGATCTCCGAGCGCCGGAAATTCGACTCCGCCCATTTCTCGTAGGGCCAAAGGGCCCAGACGTAGAGTTACCCGAAAGACCTCTATGCGTGGAACGCTTCTTTTACTAATATTCGTCTCCCCCAAGAGATCGCGCGGGCCGTCCGCCGCGCAATTGGAGGGGGAAAACGCCGAGGAACGCTGGACGAGCGCCGCGCGCTCGTCTCGTCAGGAGCCGTATAGATGACCGCCCGAGCCTCGTTGATTTTCCTCTTCTGCCTGTGCGCCGCCTCCGCGCGCGCCTTGACCCTTTCCATGGAGCCCGCGGACGTCGGCCTGCCCCCCGCGCACGCCCTGCACGCCTTGGACGGCCTGCGCGCCGCGGGAACCTCCCCGGCCGCGATCGGCCGCCTCTTCGACGCGGCGCTCGCCCGCCGCGACGCCTTCGCCGTCGTCATCCCGGACGTTCCTCCGCCCGCCTTCGAGCGCACCTTCCGCCGCCTCACGCGCGACCGGTCCACGAACGGCTACGATGAGATGATCAGCTCCTACTCCGCGCGGCATGGACTGGACCCGCGCCTGGTCAAGGCCGTGGTCGCCGCCGAATCGGAATTCAACCGGCGCGCCAAATCCCCCGCCGGAGCCTTGGGCCTGATGCAGGTGATGCCCGTGACGGCCGCCTCCGTCGGAGTCCGTCGAGCCGACCTGTTCAATCCCGAGGCCAACATCCGGGCGGGCACGGCCTACCTGGCCGTGCTGTTCGCGCGCGCCTGGAAGCGCTACCGTCTCGACGGCGCGGACTACGTCCGCGCGCCGCAGTGGCTCATCCAGCGCGTCATCGCGGCCTACAACGCCGGCCCGCGTTTCCTGGCCCGCCGCCCGATGTACCGCCAGACGCGCGACTACGTGCGCCGGGTAATCATGTTCTACCGCTCGGCGGTCACGCTGCTGACGGTGTAGGGCCGGGCGCCGACGGGCTTTGCCTCCGACGAGGAATCCTTGACCTCAGAGGGGAAATCATGTTGAATGAGACCAGTAGAGCCGGGTGGCCCTTGGAGGCGTGCCGGCATCACGGAGACACCACATCATGGCCAAGAAGCCGAACGCCGCGTTCATGAAGGAGCTCACCCCGAGCGACAAGCTGGCTGAAGTCGTCGGAGCCAAGCCCCTCCCGCGCACCGAAGTCGTCAAGAAGCTCTGGGCGTACATCAAGAAGAACAACCTGCAGGACAAGAAGAACAAGCGCAACATCAACGCCGATGAGAAGCTGAAGGCGGTTTTCGGCGGCAAGAGCGTGGTCAACATGTTCGAGATGACCAAGCTCGTCAGCAAGCACCTGAGCTGATCGTTTTTCCCGGAGGACCCGGCGGCGCCAAGCCCCGGGTCCCCGGGGACTTCTTCTCGTTCCCTCGCCCCGGCGCCCCAGCTGCGCCCACCCGCCGAATATCAGTCGAAGATGACCGTCTTGTTGGCGCAGGACAGCACCCTGCGTTCAAGATGCCAGCGCACGGCCCGGTAAAGGACGACCCGCTCGAGGTCCTGTCCTATGTCGACGAGGTCGCTCACGGCGTGACGATGGCTGATGCGGGCGGTGTCCTGCTCGATGATGGGCCCTTCGTCCAGGGCGGGAATGACGTAGTGGCTCGTCGCCCCGATGATCTTGACGCCTTTGCGGTGCGCCTGGCCGTAAGGATCGCCCCCCGCGAACGCCGGCAGGAACGAGTGATGGATATTGATGATGCGCCGGGGGTAGCGGCGGGTGAAATCCTCGGTCAGGATCTGGTGATAGCGCGCCAGCACGATGAACTCCACCCCCCGCGCGCGCAGGGCATCGAGCTGCGCCTCCTCGGCCGCGCGCTTGTTCTCGCGAAAGACCGGCGTGTGCAGGAAATCGATCCCCCATTGGCGCGCCACCGGCTCGGCGTCGTGATGATTGCTGACGATCAGGCTGAGGCGGGCGTTCGGCAGCTGGCCGGCCTTGTGACGGAAAAGAAGGTCATGCAGGCAATGGAGCTGGCGGGAGACGAAGATGGCGGTGTTGACCGGAACGCCCGTGACGTAAAACTCCCAGGACATGCCGAAACGTTCCGCCAGGGGGCCGAACTCCCCCGCCATGGCGTCGGGGGCGGTCTCGAATCCGGCGAGTTCCCATTCGATGCGCATGAAGAAAACGCCCGCCTCCTCGTCGGCGTGCTGGGCGGCGTCCACGATATTGCCCCCGCGCCTGAAGACGAAGTCCGTGACCGCGGCCGTAATGCCCTTGCGATCTTGGCAAGAGATCAGAAGCACCGCGTGAGAATGCATACTGTAGTTTAGCCGTTGTTCCCGGTTCGGCGCAAATCCGTCAATGCGCCAGGCGGAAGCCGATAAAGCCGTCGCTGTAGTCTTGATCGTGGCTGTCGCGACTCGCGGCTCGCGCAGCCTTGGCGTCGTCGATGAAAGACCCGCCGCGAACGACCCGGCGCCAACCCGTCTGCGGGCCTTGGGGATTATTCTCCGGCCCCTTGGGATAAGGACCATATCGATCGCTCGTCCACTCGCCGACGTTGCCGATCATGTCATGGAAGCCGAAAGCATTCGGTCCCTTGGTCCCGACTTCGTGCGGGCGGGCGCGGGAATTATCCCCATGCCAGGCGATGGCGTCGATATCTCCATAACGAGCGCCCAAGCTCCCCCCGCGGGCCGCATATTCCCACTCGGCTTCCGTCGGCAGACGGAAGCTCTCTCCGGTGTGAGCGTTGAGCCTTTCGATAAATATTTGGACGTCGTCCCAAGATACGTTCGTGACGGGAAGATTTTCTTCTTTGCGATTCGAGGGGTTGTCGCCCATGATATCGACCCACAGTCTCTGAGTGACCGGGAATTTACCCACCGAGTAAGGCCTGGTTATCCTAACGACGTGTGGGACTTCGTCGCCGGATCGGCCCGGCTCATGGTCCGGGCTGCCCATGAGAAATCCCTCCGGCGGAAGCGGGACGACGACGAAATCTCCGGCGACGCCGTGGTTCACGATCCTGGGCGCTTGAGAAACCTCGGCAGCGTCGCCTTCCAAGGCGGTAAGGCCGCCGGAGCGTTCGGCCGATTCGTAGACCGCGTCCAACAAACCATGGGCGCCGACAAAATCACCGTTTCCTAGATGCTTTTGCACCGCAAGAGCCTGCGCTTGGGTTAGATGGAACGTAGCCGAAGGCCCCGCGGGACCGACGGCGATTATCGGCGTCCGCCCCGCCGCATGCTCCTCACCGGTCAGATAAACCCTCCCCCGAGCCTTGGCGCCCAACGCGACGATCCTCCCTCCCGGTTTGAGATGAGGGCCGAGACGGACCACCGCGGATCGGGAAAGCGCGCTCATCCCGGACATCATGGCGGACACTGACAGCGCGGGCGCCGGGAAAAGGACATCCGGGGCGGCGCCGTTCCAAGGGACGAACGCCACCGCCGCGGGATGCTCGGTAAAAATCAGCCGCACCGGCTCTACGCCGCCGGCGGCGGTCGCCGACGCGGGCGCGAACAGGAATATTGCGATACACGCGCAATGAGCTTTCGCGGGCACGGCCTCGTTCCTGCGTCACGAAAGGCTTCGACGAACCGCTTGGAAACTCCCGGGGGTCTGGTGGCGCGTACGGGATTTGAACCCGTGATCTCTGCCTTGAGAGGGCAGCGTCCTAGGCCGCTAGACGAACGCGCCACCCGAACCCCGGAAGGAATGCTATTCTAGCACGGCGTCGGCGCCCGACGCAAACCTCCCGGCAACCATGAAAGAGCGCGTCCCCCGAGAACTGCTGTTCGGCAATCCCGAGAGGGCGTCGCCGAAGATCTCCCCGAACGGCAGGCGCTGGGCGTACCTGGCGCCGGTCGAGGGCGTGCTCAACGTCTGGGTGGGGCCCGAGGGCGGAGAGGCCGAGCCTCTGACCCGGGACCGCGGCCGCGGCGTGCGCAACTACCTGTGGGCCGAGGATGGGCGCTCCATCCTATACATACAGGACAAGGACGGCGACGAAAACTGGCACCTTTATCAGACGGACGTGGAAACCGGCGCGACGCGCGACCTCACCCCGCTGCCCGGCGTCCAGGCCCAGATCGTCGGCACGGAGCCGAACTTTCCCGACCAGATATTGGTCGCCCTCAACGACCGCGACCCGCGCGCCCACGACGTCTACCGCGTCAGCCTGAAGGACGGCTCCCGGACGCTCGAAGCGACGAACCCCGGCGACGTCATCGGCTGGCTGGCGGACCAAAAGTTCCAGGTGCGGGCCGCCAAGGCCATGCGCCCGGACGGCGGCTGCGTCCTGCGCCTGCGCGAGAACGGCGCCTGGCGCGACTTCCTGTCCTGCGGCCCGGACGACCAGCTCGGCGCCCACGGGTTCTCGCCCGACGGCGACCACGTCTACGTCGAATCCAGCGTGGGCCGCGACACGACCGCGCTCCTCGAGGTCCCGTCGGGTGGCGGGCCGGCGAAGATGCTGGCCGAGGATCCGGAGTCGGACCTGGGCGCGGTGCTCACCCACCCGCGCGAGTACCGCGTCGAGGCCGTCGCCTTCGAGACTGACCGCGTGAGATGGCAGGTCCTGGACGCGGCGCTGGCCGACGACTTCAAGGCCCTGGCGGGCCTGGACGGCGACGTCTCCATCGTCAGCCGCGACGACGCCGACAAGATCTGGTACGTGCTGGTCAACCGCTCGGACCGCTCTCCCTCTTTCTGGCGCTGGGACCGCGTCGCGCGCAAGGCCGCGCTCCTATTCGCGACCCGCCCGAAGCTGGACGACTACGCGCTGGCGCCCATGACGCCGGTCTCGTTTCCCGCGCGCGACGGGCTTAAGATCCGCGCGTACCTGACCGCGCCCGACGGCGAGCGGGCGCGCAAGCTCCCGTTGGTCCTTCTCGTCCACGGCGGGCCGTGGGTGCGCGACCGCTGGGGCTTCCAGCCGGAGGCCCAGTGGCTGGCCTCCCTGGGCATGGCCTGCCTGCAGGTCAACTATCGGGGCTCGGCGGGGTTCGGCAAGAGCTTCCTGCACGCGGGCGACCGCGAGTGGGGCGCGAAGATGCAGGACGACCTGACCGACGCCGCGGGCTGGGCCGTCGCCGCCGGCGTGGCCGACGCCGGGCGCGTCGCCATCTACGGCGGGTCCTACGGCGGCTACGCCGCGCTGGCCGGAGCGGCGTTCACCCCCGAGGTCTACCGCTGCGCCGTCGACGTGGTGGGCCCCTCGAACCTGATCACCCTCATCAGAAGCATCCCGCCGTACTGGGAGCCGATGAAGCGCATCTTCGACCTGCGCGTGGGCTGCGTGGACACCGAGGAGGAATTCCTGAAGTCGCGCTCCCCCCTGTTCCACGCCGACCGCATCGCCGTCCCCCTGCTCATCGCCCAAGGCGCCAACGACCCGCGCGTGAAGCAGGCCGAGGCCGAGCAGATCGTGGCCGCCCTGCGCGCCAAGGGCAAGCCCGTCGAATATCTGTTGTTTCCCGACGAGGGCCACGGCTTCGCCAAGCCCGAGAACCGGCTCAAGTTCTACGCCGCCGCCGAGGCCTTCCTCGGCAAGCACCTCGCCGGCTGAACGGATATGAGAACCGGAGCCGTTCCGCTTTTCCAGCACCTGACGTCCGTGCCCACCGCGCCTTTCCGCGAGAAGGCCGTCGCGCGCCTGGCGCGGCGGTGGATCGCGCGGCACCTCGGAAGGAAGGCGTCCGTGCGCGAGGTCCGCGGCGGGCTCATCGTCAAATATCGCGGCGCCGGAGCCGGACCGTCGCTGGCCCTGGCGGCGCACCTCGACCATCCCGCCTTCAAGCTGAAGACGGTGACGCGCGCGGGCGCGACCGCCCTCCTTCAAGGCGGCCTGCCGCCGCACCTTCTGCCGGGAGCGGCCGTCGAGGCGTTCCCCGCCGAGCCGAGGGACAACGTCGCCCTGGCCCGCGGCGTCATCGGGCCCCGGCCGAAGCGGGACGGCGGCCTTTGGACCATCCGCTGGACCCTGCCGCCGAAGCCGGGCGCCAAGCCCGATTTCGCGGTGCTGGCCCTGCCCGCCTGCCGCGTCGCGGGCGGCTGGCTCGACTCGCGCTCCGTCGACGACCTGATCGGCTGCGCCGTTTCGCTGGAGGTGGTCCGGCGCCTGGCGGCCGCCCGAGCCAAGACCAACGTGACGGTCCTGCTCAACCGCGCCGAGGAGGTCGGCTTCGTCGGCGCGCTGGACATGATCGCCTCCGGCGTCCTGAGCGCGGACGACTCCTACCTGTCCGTCGAGTCCTCGCGCGAACTGCCCGGCTCCAAACCCGGGCGGGGCCCGACCATCCGCCTGGGCGACAAGGCCTGCGCGTTCGATCCGAACCTGGTCGCCCTGCTGGACGACGCCGCGGCGCTCCTGCGCCGCCGAGGCGTCAAGGTCCAGCGCCTGCGCCTGACCGGCGGCGCCTGCGAGGCGACGGCCTATCAAGCCTTCGGCCATGAAGCCGCGGGCGTGGCGGTGCCGCTGGTGAACTACCACAACGGCTGGGGCGCGCAGGCCGTCGCGCCGGAGCGCGTGCGCGTGTCGGACGTGGAAGGCGCGGTACGCCTCATCGTGCAGGCGGCCAAGCTGTTCCCCGCGAGGACTCTGCGCGGCGCCCTGCGCGCGCGCCTGTCCAAGCGTCACGCGGAGGCGTCGTCCGCCCTGGGCCCGCGCGGCGATAAGAAAAATCCGCTAAAATCGGTCCGATGAGCGTTTATACCCGGACCGGCGACCAGGGCGAGACCGGGCTTTTCGGCGGCGACCGCGTGCGTAAGACGCATCCCCGGGTCTCCGCGTACGGCGCGCTCGACGAACTCAACAGCCACTTGGGCGCCGCGCGCGCCGCGCTGGCCGCGGACCCGGCGCTCGAACCCCTCGACGCCGCTCTCAGCCGGGTGCAGGGCGAATGCTTCATCGTCGGCGCCCTCCTCGCGACCCCGGCCGACAAGACGGGCAAGCTGTCCGCGCCGTTCGACCGCGGCCTGCCGTCCGGCGCCTCCGCGCGCCTGGAGCGGGAAATCGACGCTTGGGACGCGGAACTGCCGCCGCTGAAGACCT
>CAIQSZ010000372.1 GCA_903874575.1 uncultured Elusimicrobia bacterium | reverse complement strand
GTTCTCATCCACGCATGAGGGCCGGCTTCTCGCGTCCCTTCAGGACAAGATCGCCGAGGCCGAGGCGGCGCACGCCGCCGCCGTGGAAGGGGCCCGGGCGGCTCTTCAACCTATACCCGTCGCGCCCCCGGAGATCGCGTCATGGCGCGCGAAAGCGGCCGCAATCAGGCGAAGTTATTGGAAAAGCGGGCTCGGTTCGCAGGAGAGGCTGGCTCGGGAACACGAACAGGCCGTTCGAAGCTACTATCGCGAAGCGAACCATATAGCGGAGATCGAAGACCGGATATCCGCCTCCTCCGCGGAGGCGTTGGGCAAGAAGCGGGTCGCCGACGCGCTGGATGGAGACCGCGCCGCCGAAATCGCGGAGCGCGGGAGGAGGCCTCTCAGGCTGGTCGGCGCTTCCGGATCCGTCGCCGCCGCCCGCGCCGCCCGCTTCCGGTCCGGAGTGGCGCGGCCTCGGCGGGCCGCGGCGAGCAGAAGAATGCGCAGAGAGGTTGAAGTCGCCGCCGATTCCAATCGCACGCTGGCTCAGGAGCGCGAAGAGGCCATCGCGCGGCGCGAAAACAGCCGCCGGGAGGCCGAAGCCGCCGCCGCCGCGCTGTCGCAGGGCGCCCCGGGCCTGCCCGGTAGACGCGAGGTTCTGGTGGGAATGCGAACGGCGCAGACCATGATTCTCGACGCGGTTCGGGCCGACCGCGCCGACTGGGCTTTCCAGGTCGAAGGGTTGCTGTCGGCCTATCGCAGGGCGGCCGGTTCCTATGCCGGAGGAGAGAGTCCCCTTTATGCGGCCTTGCGCGAGGCTCAGGAGAGCGTGCGGCCTCTGGCGTACAGGGACGGCATTCTGCAGAAGAATTTTGGAGATCCCGTCTTCAAAGACCTGGCGGCGGAGCTCGACGGCAGGCCGCTGGCTTTCGTTTTAGGCCCGGTCGCCAGAATGCTTGGGCAGGCGTTGTGGGGCGGGAGGATCGACGCGGGCGGCGCGGACGTGGGGCTGATCCGCCTGAACGCGGCCAGACTATTGAGCGCCGTTCTGCGCGACCCGGGCCTGGATTCGGGCGTCAAGATCGGTTTGATCGGGCAATTCTTGGGTTCGCTGTTGCTGAGGCGCGGCTCCTGGGTGGACCGGGAACTGCGCGGACAATTCGCGGGCTTCTTCGAGGATCCCTCGGCCGTGTACGTCAATCCGCGCACGGGCCGAGTGTCGGCGCGTTTCAACGGGCAGGTGACGGAGATGGACATCCAGACGCTCCGCTATTGGGAACTGCGCCGGGGAACCGATTTCACGTTGCCTTTCGAGAATCGCGCCGTCGGCGGAGCCAAGGACCTCATCGCCAACCGCCGCGCGAACTTCTTCTTGTTCTCCGCGACGATCGAAGACCGGGCGAGAGCCAAGCTCGAGGGCACCGAAGAAAATCCCGTCGACAAGCGCGTAAAGGTCGATGTCTTGGGAGAAGTCGTCAAACCTGCGGAATTTACCGACGCTTCAGTCGAGATGCTGCACAGCCAACATGAGGGTCGGGACGCGCTGATATCAGCCGTTCGACAGGCGACTCCCGCTGATGCCTTCGCCGTGAATAGGGCGGAACTGCGCAAGGTCCCGGCTATCGAGAAGGAGATCGACGCTTATCTAGACGCGATGGGCGTTCCTAGGGACGACGCGTTCGTCGTCAACCTCAACGATCCCGCCGCCAGGGCGTTCAGCGGCATAGCGCGGCAGTGGGTGAAGAAGCGGCCCAAGCAGCAGGGGTTGGTCTCGCTGTTCTGCTCGGACACGAACGCCGTCATGCGCAGATATCGGGAACTCGTCGACAGCGGGACGCTTCAGCCCGACGAGATCGCCGTTATATATTCCGACGTGCAGTACGAAAAGGCCAACGGGGACACGGCGAAGGTCGAGAAGCAGATGAACCTCGCCGGCCTGGATGATGGCAGTGTAAAGGTGTTGATCATCGACTCGGACTACGTGATCCGCGGCATCGACTTGAACTTCCAAGGCAAGCGCGATGACTTCCAGCACGGAGATTTCGCCGGCTATAATCATGTGACGGTCCGCCTTGAGGGGGTCGAGAGGAACACGGAGATGCAACTCATTCAGGGCGTGGGCCGCACGGCTCAGCGTCGCGTGCTTCCGAACACGAGGCGCGAGGTCGTCGTCACCTCCCTGATCGAGACCGCGAAAGATGAACCCGTGTTCGTGAGGATGCAGGAGGATCCCCGGTTCCAACAGGTCGCCGCGCGGGTCCAAAGCCCGGCGGAGATCGCAAGCGCCCGTCGCGAAGCCATCGCGCAAGCTTCTCCCATCCTGGCCGTGACCAGGGCGGAGCTCGGGGCGTTTCCGCCTACGGTCAGGCGGGAGATCGAGGCTTACGCGTCCTCGGGACATCCTTCCCAAACGCCGGATCGCGTCGTCGTCGACCTTGATGCGGTCGGCGCGCTCAACGAGATGGCCAGGCGGTATCTGCGCAATTACCGGGACAGCCATATCACGGTGCCTTCAAACATGGATTGGGCCGCCGTGGACGAACGAGTGCGCTCATCGGGGACCGACGGATTGCTAGATC
>CAIQSZ010000371.1 GCA_903874575.1 uncultured Elusimicrobia bacterium | reverse complement strand
GCCGCGCAGGTTCAGCGCGAGCAGGCCCACCTCGGCGGGAATCTCCAGCTGCTCGGGCAGGCGGCTCCAGCGGAACGTGCCGCTCAGGCGCCGCGCGCCGGGCTTGAGCCGGACCGCGGGCGCGCCGCCGCGCTCCACCACGGGAGCGGCCGCGCCGTCCACGCGGACGTCCTGCGGCCAGCGCTCCGGGCCTCCGGGCAGCGGCGCCCAGTCCTCGGTCTCCATGCGCCAGGTCTGCTCGAAGGTCCCGCCGGATTCGGCCAGCGTCAGCTTCAGCGTCCCGGGCCACGCGCAGTTGCGCGCGCCGGACCCGCGGGAGAGGCTGCACAGCTCGGCCTCGTGGCCGCGCAGGACCCAGCCGACCCAATCCTTGAGCGGCGAGGGGACCTCCTCGCGCTTCAGCGGCTCGGCGGCGCCGGGAAGAGAGGACGAGAGCAGGGCGAAGGCGAGGACGGCGGCGGTCGCGTGGCGCATGGTTGAGGCCTCCATGCGCGCATTGTAGGAAGCCTCGGCGGGCCGCGCAAGCTTTTCGTCCGCCGGGCTCATTCGTTGCAAGCCTATGAATGCGACGACGGAGGTTCCATGGGCCGCACGAAGCATTGTCTCGAATGCGACTGGTGCGCGGAAGGGCCGGTGCCCGACGGCGAGCCCTGCTTCCAATGCGAACGCTCGGGCGAAGGCCTGACGGCCTCCATGGTCTGGCGCAAGGCGTGCGCGGGCTTCATCCCCGCCTGGGCCGAGCCCGAGGCCCCCGCCCGGGTTCCTAGATCCGAGCGCTGAGCGGCGCCGCGGCGCTCAGCCGCGCGTCAGCTTTTTGTAGTGGATGCGCTTGGGCTGGACGTCGCCGAGGCGCTTTTTCTTGTCCTCTTCGTAGGCCTCGTAGTTGCCTTCGAACCAGACGACCCGCGACTCGCCTTCGAACGCGAGGATGTGGGTGGCGATGCGGTCCAGGAACCAGCGGTCGTGGCTGATGACCACGGCGCAGCCGGGGAAGGTTTGGATGGCTTCCTCGAGAGCGCGCAAGGTGTGGACGTCGAGGTCGTTGGTGGGCTCGTCGAGGAGCAGGACGTTGGCGCCTTCCTTGAGCATCTTCGCCAGGTGCACGCGGTTGCGCTCGCCGCCGGACAGGTTCTTGACCAGCTTCTGCTGGTCCTGGCCGACGAAGTTGAAGCGGCCCACGTAGGCGCGCGACGGCATCTGCATCTTGCCCAGGGAGACCACGTCCAGGCCGTCGGAGATCACGTCCCAGACGTTCTTCTCGCCGTCGAGCTGGCGGTTCTGGTCCACGTAGCCCAGCTTCACCGTCTCGCCGACCTTGAAGGTTCCGCCGTCGGGCTTGTCGAGGCCGGTGATCATGCGGAACAAGGTCGTCTTGCCGGCGCCGTTGGGGCCGATGACGCCGACGATGCCGTTGGGGGGAAGCTTGAAGGACAGGTCGTCGTACAGGAGCTTGTCGCCGAAGGCCTTTGAGATGCCCTTGGCCTCGATGACGACGTCGCCCAGGCGGGGGCCCGGCGGGATGTAGATCTCGAGGTCGTCGTAGGACTTCTCCTTCTGCGATTCCTCGAGCATCTTGTCGTAGTTGGCCAGACGCGCCTTCGATTTCGTCCGCCGGCCCTTGGTGCCGGAGCGCACCCACTCCAATTCCTCGGCGAGGGCTTTCTGCATCTTGCCTTCGGACTTGGCCTCCTGGGCCAAGCGCTGTCCCTTTTGCTCCAGCCACGACGCGTAGTTGCCCTTATAGGGGATGCCCTCGCCGCGGTCGAGCTCCAATATCCAGCCGGCCACGTTGTCCAGGAAGTAGCGGTCGTGCGTGACGGCGATGATGGTGCCCTCGTACTGCTTGAGGTGCTGCTCCAGCCAGTCCACCGACTCGGCGTCGAGGTGGTTGGTGGGCTCGTCCAAGAGCAGGATGTCGGGCTTCGAGAGGAGGAGGCGGCACATCGCCACGCGGCGTTTCTCGCCGCCGGAGAGGGTCCCGCACTTCTGGTCGGACGGCGGGCAGCGCAGGGCGTCCATGGCCACCTCCAGCGTGCCGTCGATCTCCCACGCGTTGGCGGCGTCGATGCGCTCCTGGAGCTTGCCTTGCTTCTCCATGAGCTTCTCCATGTCCTCGGGCGTCAGCGCCGGGTCGGCCAGCTTCTCGTTGATCTCGTTGAAGTCGTTGAGAAGCTTCATCGTCTCGGCCACGCCTTCGGAGACCGTTTCCTTGACCGTCTTCTCGGGGTCCAGCTGGGGTTCCTGCTCGAGCAGGCCGATGGTGTAGCCTTTCGACTGCGTGATCTGGCCCGTGTAATCCGAGTCCTTGCCCGCCATGATGCGCAGGAGCGTGGACTTGCCTGAACCGTTGTCGCCCAGCACGCCGATCTTGGCGCCGTAGTAGAAGCTCAGGTAGATGCCCTTGAGCACCTGCTTCTTGGGCGGATGGATGCGGCCCACGTCGATGAGGGAGTAGATGATCTGCTTGGTGTCGGTGGTGGCCATGGGGAAACCTCTTACTTGATGTGAAGGCGTTGGGGGTCCAGACGGGTGCGCAGGAGTTCGATTTCACGCTTGAGGGGCGGGGAGATCGGCGCCAGCGCGGCGGCGCGCTTGAGCGTCCAGCCGACGTTGGCCTGCACGGCCTCGGGCGTCACGTTCGGATAGACGGCGGTCAGGATCAGTTCGCCGGCGGCGTTGGGCTCGAGGACGCCCATGTTCGTGATGACCTTCTTCACGCGCTTGCCGCTGGAGGTCACGAAGTCGGCCTTCTCGGGGAAGGCGCGCTTGTCGAGCTTGGCCACGACGAGCACTTTTTCCGCGTGCGCCGCGATCTCGCACGCGCCGCCCGAGCCGGGCAGACGGACTTTCGGGGAGGCGTAGGGGCCGACGACCGTGGTGTTGATGTTCGCGAACCGGTCCACCTGCGCGCCGCCCAGGAAGCCGATCTGAATCTTGCCGTTCTGCAGGAAGCACTGGAAGACGTCGGCCATGGAGGCGGCCATCAAGGAGCCGGTGACCAAGGCGGGATCGCCGATGGACGGGGGCACGCGCTCGGGCACGGCGCCGACGGCGCCCGACTCGTAGATCAAGGTCATGCGCGGCGCGTGGGTGGCGCGCGCGAGGTTGCAGGCCAGGTTCGGCAGGCCGATGCCGACGAAGACGACGTCCCCGTCGCGGATCTCGCGCGCGGCGAGGACGCACATCAGTTCGTTGAGCGTGTACTCCCCGGCCGTTTCCGCGGTCGCGGTCATGCGGTCATTCTAGCGTTTTCTCGCCGCCGTCGCGAGAGGTCTCGTCGGGGCGCAGGCTGACGCCGTTCCAGGCGCAGCCCCGGCCGAGGGGCCGGTAGCTGTCCAGGTCCCGGCGGACGCACTCGTCGCGGCGCAGGCAGTGGGCGCGCACGGCCGTGCCCAGGCCGCACTCGCACCAGGCCCACGGCTGCGGGCAGGGGTCGCGGCCCTTGACCGCGTCGGGGGAGGGCTCGACGGGGCGGGGGG
>CAIQSZ010000370.1 GCA_903874575.1 uncultured Elusimicrobia bacterium | reverse complement strand
GTCGATGGACTTCGACCTGGTCTCGACGTCGTTCTTGTATCGATGCCTCAGCCCGTTCACGACGGCGTTATAATCCCGGCGAATCTGCCAGAGAGCGCTATTCAGGCTGGGATAGGTTTCGACCAGGCTTTCCCGGTAGTACTTTCGGATTTCCTCCATCGAGACGCGTTCCGGCTCCGCTTCGTGCAGGAACACATCCTCGCCGCCGCCGAGCGCCACATACGGGACAGGGACGCAACGCCGGGCATAGAAGTCTTCGACGCACGGAGACAAGTTCCGTCTCAGGTGGTCCTCGATGATCCCGTAGACCACCACCCGCGGCTTAAGCGCCGCGTTCCGCTCAAGCATTAAAAGCGACTGCACGGTGCCGTATTCGGGCACCGCCAAGTTCTCCACCGCGAGCCCCAGGCGTCTTCCCAGCCTCTCGGTGTAGGTGTTGCGGTTATCGACGCCCTGTCCCCACGCAAAAGAGCATCCCAGCGTCAGAAGGTCGACTCGTCCGGGAGCTTTAAGCCCCGGAGAGTTGACTCGCCCCCCCCGGTCGTCCGTGAATATGTCATAGCTGAGGCCGGCAAAGAGGTTTCGCATTCGCGAAGAGCCGTTCTTCACGGGAACGAACCCGATCTCCCTATCCAATTCCCTCGTCCAATCTCCCTCGAGAATCACAATGCCGGTCGGATGCCGGTATGCGCGCGCGGCGAAAAAGACCAGGACGAGCGCCAGTGAAACGCCCGCGATGAGCATGAACCGGATGACGTCGGGCGCGAAGCCGCTCCTGTTGTGCCGCTCCCCCGGACAAGTCATCTTTTCTTGACCCACCATGGCGGATCGATGTGTTCGAAATCAACGCTCCGAGAGCAAGCGTCGACGCCTCCCCCCAGCATAACGCGGCAATTTTCCCGCGAGCGGAGATCGGGGAGCCCGGCGCAAAGGCCTATATCACGCTTTTGATAAGCGAGGAGATTGAGCGCTATCAAGCATTCATCGGACACCACGCCGGACCGGACGGAAGCCCGACATTCGGCGATGCGCTCGGAATCGAGACGCTCGCACGCTCGAATGAGCCTCTCGGCCGGATCGAAATGGCTCCTTGCCGCGTCGTGGGCCGCGGCCGACGCGCGCAAGTCGCCGCACCTCAGTCCGCCGCCGGCGATCATCGCGCAGAACAGGCGGTCGAACGCCGTCGTATTTATATCGCAGGCGCGCGTGTCTCCTTTCGCCGCGAGTTTGAGGCTCAAAAACAGCAGGCAGTCGCCGGACCTCCCCGGATAGTGAGGAAGATGACGACATCCCGCAGGGTCGCCCTGAGCTACAGCCACGCAAATTTCGTGGCGCGAAAGCCGCGGGCTACTCTGAGCCTCAGGCCTGCGCCCGGGAGGTCCGCTCGAGGCCGCCGCCAGAACGCCCGTCCATAACAACCACGCCCGCCGCGCCCATCGTGAAAGCGCCCGTGATCTCATAATTAGCCCGTTAAACCGTCCTATCGCAGAGGGTTATACATTTTCTCGGCGCTACTTCGTTGGTAGTATACACCCAGGCACATGGAACCAAGCTCTATCCCGGGTTCGAACGGAACTCCCTCTCCAAGAATGTCCTCCGCCCAGCAGAAGATCGCCGCCGCCCTGCTCGGGGCGGTCGTTGCGGCGATTCTCCTCGAGTCGACCCTTTGGATTTCCAGTACGCTCGGAACCCTGCTCCGGGGGAGGGCCGCGACCGGCGCCGCCCCCGCCGACGAAGTCCGAATCTTGTGCCTCGGAGACTCGATGACGTTCATCGGAGGCTATCCCGCACAACTGGAGGACGAACTCAACCGCCTCGACCGCCGCGTCCATTATCGGATCATCGATCGCAGCCGTCCGGGGATCGGCTCCCTTTTCATCGCCGCGCACGTGGACGAAAATCTAAACGCCTACCATCCGGACGCTGTCATCGTGATGATCGGCGCCGACGCCGGCTTTTACCGAAAAAGCCCGCAGCGGTATTGGTGGTGGAAATCTCGGACCGCGAGGCTGGCGGCGACGGCGGCGGAACAGCTTCGGCAGAAACAGGACCTCGGAGCGGACTCGCAAAGCGCTGATTGGCGGGCAAACGACGCCGACGCCGGCATTCACTACTTCATCGGCAGAGACTACCGCAAGGCCACTGAACTCCTCAAGAAAGCGGCGGGCGGCGCCGAGCACGGGCCGCTGTTCTACCTGCGGCGGGCGGCGCAAGCGCTCGAACGTTCCGACGCCGAAACCGCCCTGGACCTCCTAAATCGAGGGATGCGGGAATATCCCGAGGACCGGAGACTTCTGAAAGCCGCCTATTGGACCCATTACACCCACCGCAACCACGATGAAGCGCGACGACTGATGCAGAAAGCGGTGGCTATGCCCGGCGCCGACTGGGACGATTTCGCTTCCCTTTCTTATCTCTACCTGGAGGATGGCGATCAAGTCGGCGCCGGCAGTCTCCATCCTCATTTACGGTCGGGCTATGTTCCCGACGACCGCCTGCTGCGCTGCTACGCCATCCTCGCCCTGTCCCGCGGCGACGAGGCGCAAGCCCGGCTTTATTTTGATAAAGCGGACGAATTATTGGAAGCGCTCGTCGCCGACTCCTCCAACCCGGACCATAACCGGGAGACGGCGCAGAAGATTCTGTCTCGAAAACTGCCGTTGTTCTGGATGCAATATCCGGTCCGGCGGGTCTCCATGCTGAAAAAATCCCTCGTCGGACTGGAAGGGATCCGTTTCGTCGATAACGAGGCGCCGTTCAAGAAGGCCCTGCGCAAGACGCCGTTCACGGAATTGTTCGCCGACCAGTACGGCGGAGACTTCGGGCATCTCAGCCCCAAGGGCGTCAAGTTGCTGGTGGGAAATCTCTCCAAGCAAATTCTTAAAGCGGACCTCCGGCCGGCAGCACGCTGAAAGCCGCGAAGACTTAGGACTGCCTGAGGCAGGATTCCTCGTCGGAGTCATACCCCTCGGCGGGGCGCCAAGCCGGATCCTCGCGAAAGCTGGACGCGCGCGTCCGCCCGCCGAACAGTACCGCCAGCGCGCGCGTCAGCCCCATCCCGAGAAAATACACGACGAAGAGCCCCGCCGAAAGCAGGGCGGAACGCATGACGTCGGCTGAGCGCTGCGCCGCGCGCGCCAGGGCCGCCTTAATTCCCATCGCGCTCCACGAAGAAGTCGCCGACGGCGAGGCAGTCCATCCGGCTCTCCTTAAAAACGGCGACGGCCTCCTCCGCGGCGCAGACCATCGGTTCGCCCCTGCGGTTGAACGAGGTATTGACGACCACGGGAACGCCGGTCAGTTCTCCGAACGAAGCGATCAGGCGATGGAACCTGGGGTTGTCCGCCTCGCGCACGGTCTGCACGCGCGCCGAACCGTCGGGATGGGCGACGGCGGGAAGAACGGATTTTTTCTCCTCGCGGATGCGAGGCGCGAAAAGCATGAAGGGGCTGTCTCCCTCGAGCTCGAAGAAGTCTCTCGCTGCCTCCGCGAGCACCGCGGGCGCATAGGGACGGAATTCCTCCCGTCGCTTTACCCGCTCGTTGATTATTTCCTTCATCCTCGGATGGCGCGGGTCGCCGAGAATCGAACGGTTGCCCAAAGCCCGCGGACCGAATTCCATGCGGCCCTGCATCCAGCCTACCACTTTACCCCGCGCCAGCCTGGCGGCCGTTTCTCGGCATAACTCTTTTTCCGATAATTCGCGGAAGTCCAGCCCGGCGTTGGTCAGAACCCTTCTGATCCGAGACGCGCTGCAGTCCGGCCCGAGGTAGGGACTCATCCGAGCCGGCCGCGGATGACCCCACAAGGCGTGACTGACGAAAGCGGCCGCTCCTAGGGAGCCGCCCGCGTCGCCCGCCGCGGGCTGGACGAAGACCTTCTTGAATCCGGACGAGTCGAGAATTTTCTGGTTGGCCACGCAATTGAGGGCTACCCCGCCCGCCAGACAGAGGGACTCGCACTTGGTTTGCGCGCGCAGGCCTTGGGTCAAACGCAGGAGAATTTCCTCCGTGAGGCTCTGCAGGCTGGCCGCCATATCGCAGTGACGCTCCCCCAGAGGGCCTCCGGGAACGCGCTCGGGACCGAAAGCCTCGACGAAGCGCGGCGTATACATCTTCCCATCCCCGCTGAAATCGAACCAGCCGCGATCGAGCATGAATCCGCCGTCGGGCGTCGACGGGACGATCCCCCGCAAACGATCCAGGAAAACGGGGCTGCCATAGGCGGCCAAGCCCATCACCGTTCCCTCTCCTTCATGGACTTCGAATCCGAGATAACTCGTCACGGCCGAATAGAGAAGCCCGAGCGAGGAAGGAAAGCGCATCTCGGAATCGATGCGCAGACGATTGCCCGCGCCGTGCCCCCTGGTCACGGTCGCCCACTCGCCGACGCCGTCGACGGTGAGGACCGCAGCCTCCTCGAAGCCGGACGGGTAGAAGGCAGAGGCCGCGTGGGCCAGGTGGTGCTTGACGAAAAACGTCCGGCCGGAGAAGCCGAGTCGCGACTTCAACGACAGCGGCAGGGTCAGACGATCGTCCAGCCAGTGCGCCATGGTCCGCCGGAAAGAACCGAATGATCGGGGCCAGGAGTCCAGGTGGCTTTCGAGAACGCGGGCCAACTTCAGAAACGGCTTCTCGTAGAACGCGACCGCGTCGAGGTCCAAGACGGTGATTGCCCCCGCCTGGAGGCAGTAGTTGAGCGCGTGCAGAGGAAACCCCGAAGCGTTCTTCCTACGGAGGAAGCGTTCCTCTTGAGCCGCGGCGACGATGCCGCCCGCCTCCATCAGACAAGCCGCCGAGTCGTGGTAGTGGCAGGAAAGGCCGAGAACTCGGGAAGTCATAGTCCCGCGTAGATGAAGGAGACGACGACGGCCGGCCCGATCTCATAAGCCAGGAACGCCAGGGCGGCGAGCACGAGAAATATCGGGAGAAGAAAATAAAACTTATGCCGCCGGACCAAATGGAAGGCCTCGCGCAGGATCAAGACGAGCTTCTTCATGCGCCCGTCCGATCCGGGAACCGGAACCCCAGGGGCCCCGCGATGCGGTTGAGCAATTCGGGGTCGAAGTCGGCGCGCAACTGCTCCAGCGCCTCCTCGCGGGTCAGCAAACCCTCGCGGATAAGCTTGCTCATCTCCACATGGTAATGCGTGTAGCCGTAGTGCTTCAACGCCCATTGCACCGAGATGAAATTGAGGGCGCAATTCGTGGTCTTGGCCGGATAGCTGAGGCGCGGCTGGCGCCAGCCCAGTTCCTTCTCGATGACGGGGACGTATTCGTCGGCGGAGTAGGGCAGGAACCAGTGGGGAGAAAGGACGAGCGATTTATGGCGCTTCTGAGCCCGAGCGACGACCTCCTCGATGCTCCCCGGGAAATCCTTGTACTTGGGGTCGTCCTTCAGTCCGGCGAGAAAGTCCTTCGTCGCCCGTCCCATCCGAGCGTATTCGGGCGCCGCCAGGTTGCAGGCGCACTTGGTCAGGACCGGCTGAGAGGTCATCTGCCCCTTGGTCCAGCCGGCGATGATCAGGGGGACGTCGAAGCGCTCGGCCATCCGATAGGTCAGGCCCATGTACCAGATCGCGCAGACGTGGCAGATGACCGCGGGAGAGCCCGACTTCAAAAGTCTGGCGAACATGTCGCGCATGAAGGTCGACCGGTAGGTCAGAAACGTCGCGTCGAGCGTCTCGACGGCGCGGCGGACGTTGTCGAGGGCTTCCTCCGTCTCGAATCCATGGTCGAAGGTAAATGCCAGGACATTGAGTTTATAGCGACGCTTGGCGTAATAGAGAGCCGCCGTGCTGTCCTTGCCGCCGCTGCACATCACGAGACAATCGAACTCATGCCGTCCGCGGTGCTTCTCAATGATCTTCGTGAAGTCCGATTCCAAAAGACGCGAAGCCCCCGCCTCCGGACGGCGCTTCTCGTGATCGCGGCAGAGGTTGCAAACCCCCTGCGAATCCAGATGGATGTCCGGCGCGGACTCGGGAAGAACGCATCGGCCGCACAGCCTCGTTTCCATCAGGATGGACCTCCCGCCCTCACCGACAGTTCCCACGCCCCTCCCCGCCAGGATTTCCCGACCACGGCATGGCCCTGCTCCTCCAGCGAGGGAGGCACGTTCTCGATGGGCTCGCCGTCGTCCAGCAGTAGCCTCAGCAGGTCTCCGGCCTCGCACCCCTCGAGCGCCATCAGCGCCCGAGCCGCGTTGGCTGGACAAGGAACGCCGCGAAGATCAAGGGTCTCTTCGGATTCGGTCATAGGCCGCGGGCGAGCGACGCCATCGTCCGAGCCGCCGCGTCGATCTGGGACGGAGTGGTCGAGCGGCTCAAACTCAAGCGCACGCTGCACGACGCCTGCTCGGGAGTCCTTCCAATGGCGAGCAGCACGGGACTAGGAGTGGTCTTGGCTGAGGAACAGGCCGCTCCGGCGGAAGCGTATATCCCCGCGGCGCTGAGTTTTTGGAGGAAGGGCTTGGCCTGGAGCCCCGGCAGCAGCAGATTCAGATGGCTGCAGAGGCGGCCATGACGCGGCCCATTAAGGCTCAGCCCCGGTATCGTCCGAACGAGCGCCGCAAAGAGCCTGTCACGCAGACGCCGCATCTTCTCGGGCGCCCCGGGGTCGGAGTCCTCCACGGCGGCGGCGAACCCCGCGATGGCGGGGGTATTGTGGGTCCCGGAACGACGTCCGCCTTCCTGTCCGCCCCCGTCCAGGAGCGGCGCCAGAGACGATCCTCGGCGCGCGACCAAGGCGCCGACGCCCTTTGGTCCATGGAGTTTGTGGGCGTTGACGCTGACCAAATCCACCGCAACCCGTCTCAAATCCAGCGGCTCCTTCATGAAGCTTTGGCAGGCGTCGCTGTGAAAGAGGACTCCGGCCCGTCGACAGAGGCGGCCGATCTCGGCGATGGGCTCGATCGTCCCGATCTCATGGTTGGCGTGCATGACGCTGACCAAAGCGGTGGAGGAGGTCAGCGCCTCGGCGACGCGGCGGGGCGCGACCATCCCATCTTCGTCCGTCTTCACGACGGTGATCGACCAGCCCCGCGCCTTCAGCGACTGGACGGCGGCCGCCACGCTGGGATGCTCGACGGCCGAGACGACGGCGTGGGCCCGGCGCCTCCCTAAAGCCCGCGCCACCCCTTTGACGGCGAGATTATTGGCTTCCGTACCCCCGGAAGTGAAGACGATCTCGTCCGGCTCGCAACCCAGAGCCAGCGCGAGGATTCGGCGGCTTTTCTCCACGGCCCGAGACGCCTCGACGCCCTTGCGATGCCACGAGGAGGGATTGCCGTAGAAACGCCGGGAGCAATCCATCATCGCGCGCAACGCGGCCGGGCGCAGCGGCGTGGTGGCGGCATTGTCGAGATATATTTCCGGGCTTCCTTTGACGGAGGTCACGCTACGCCTCCGGGCGCGAGCCGCGACGCACGGGCGACTCTCGCCCTCCATCCGTCTGGACCGATGGGCGCATCGACAATGCCCTCAAAAGAGATTCTTCGGGGAAAAAATGCAAAGTGACGGCCAGATACTCCAACTGTGAGCCGAACACCGCCTGAACGAAGCCGGTCCGCTCGCGAAGGCGGCCGGCCCGCCGGAGGGCGCGGAAGGCGGCCGGAAACGCGTCCTGAGGCCGACAGCCGAAAAGTCTCCGGAAAACGCCATAATCGACCCCTTGGCGCAGACGGAAGACGAGAAACTCCCGCATTTCCCAGTCCGGTCCGCCCCGGTACGACCGCACGGGCGGCATGCGACCGGCCCGAAGGCTTTCCTGCCACGATTGCCTCGAAAGATGTCTGTAGTTGGTTCCCGGGAAAGCATGGGATTCAGCCTGCCATCCCAGACCGAGGATCGAACCCGCTCGGAAGTACCGTTCGAAATCGTAGCGGTTCTCCGCCCCCTCGCGCAACGCGTAGATCGTCTCGCCGAAGATGGCCCGGTAGCCGTAAGGAGCCAGGGCGGGACCGACCGCCGCCAGCATGGCCTGACGGCGCCGTCGCCAGGCGGCGCCGAGGCGACCGCGGCCGTCGTAGGCGCCTTTGTTCGGTTCGAAGTAGTAGACGTGTATCGTATCGAATCCCAGCCGAGCCACCGCTTGCGCGTCCGCGATGAGCGAGGCGACGGATTGACCGTGAAGGCCCGCGATGAGGTCGGCGTTCACGATGGGGAACCCCGCCCGGCGGGCGTTGAGGCAGGCGCGTTCCACCATCTCGAAGGTCTGCCATTGTCGATCCGCGCGGGCCAGCACCGCGCGATCCAAGGATTGAACGCCGAGACTCAGGCGACGGACGTCATGGGCGCGCAGGACGGCCAAACGGTTCGCGTCGGCGGTCCTCGGCGTGGACTCGACGGTAATCTGAGCGTCATCCGTGAAACGGAAGGCGCTTCGTATCGCGCCCAATAGAAGCGCCAGGCCTTTCGGAGGCAGGAGCGTGGGCGTCCCGCCGCCGATGTAGGCGTTGGTGAAGCGGCTCCGGGCGAACGTCGGCCCCCAGAGAGAGATCTCCGTCAAGAGCAGGCGGAGGTGGTCGCTTAACTCATCCGGGCGCTTCAAGGCGTCGGAAAAGCAATGGCAATAGCCGCAACGGCTCGCGCAGAACGGAATGTGGCAATAGAGGCCGAGGCCCCCCCCGAAAGAGCCCGCCCGGACGGCCTGAGCCCAAAGCGCGCCGACAGCCTCTCCGGAGAGCGGCGCGCCGTGCAGTTCGCAGGCCGGCAGCTGCTCGGCCTCCCAAGGAAGCCCGCGGGCCATTTCGAGATAGCGTTGAAAGTCGCGCGCCTGCGCCGGCGGCAACCCCTCAGATCGGCGTGATTTCGGCATCGGAGAAACGCTGGAGATATTCGTGACGAACCCCTCCGCAACGGTCGGCGTGGGAGCATCCCGCGCACCGCCGCGTCTTGACGCCGGCCTCGAACGGCGAACGCTCGGCGGCGAACGCTCCGCCCGGCGTGATGATGCGCAGTCCTTCGTCGGCAATGGGAGCGTAGACGCCCCGCGCGCGCAGAAAACAGGGCGGGACGTGGCTCGTCGAAAAAATCAGTCCTCGGGATGCGAAGGAGGAGGACGTCCGCGAGATCGCCGCTCCCGCGTCCGTCAACGTCGGCAGAAGCTCCGGAAAACGGGAATCCGCCCCGAAGAGCGAATAGAGCCAGAACCGGAACCGCTTCACCCCGATGTCCGCGAACGCCCCCACGATGCGCCCCAACCGCGGGACGGACCCGACGGTCAGCAGAACCTCGGCCTCAGGATCGCCCCCCGAATCGACGACGTTTTTTATCCCCATCTCCATCTTCTCGAAGGCCCCCGGCGTCCGGCAGAGCGCGTCATGGACGGACGGGCAATCGCCCCAAACGGAGACGGAAAAACGGTCCGCCCCCGCGCGGCGCAACGTCTCGACGTATTCCGGATAGCAGAACATCAATCCGTTCGACTTGACGCCGATGTCCGAATACCCGAACGCGGCGGCGGCCCGGACGAGCGCGGCCAAGTCGTCGCGCAGCGTCGGCTCCCCGCCGCCGAAATCCACCGCGCTCGCGCCCTCCTTCCGGGCTCGCCCCATGTGACGCACGGCTTCGGCCGTCGTCATGGACTGACGCGCCGTCTCCGCGTCGACGACGCAGAAAGCGCAGCGGCAGTTGCATTTAAACCAGAGGATCAGTTCGATCTTCTTCAGCGTTGAAGACATGGAAGCCGCCGCATCCGATATCAAATTCACAGCCTCGACATTGATCAGTCTTATGCCTCCGAGCGTCAAGGTATGCGGCGAGATTGCGAGGAGCCGCGTCCACGAACACCATCTCCCGCCCATGCTTGCCGAGTTCGGCCGGCACGCCTCGCGCGTGCCCCGCGAGCAGGCAGGGAACGACGTTGACGAGTTGAACGGCCGGCGTCTTCTTCCGACGCCGCAGCGCGCGAGCCGCATGTCCGTAGACGTCGAAATCGCCCCGACCGGGCGCGGCCGCCGCGTTGCCGAAGGGGGTCAGCAGTTGGACGTTCACCTTCTCCACCCCCAATTCATCCATGAAATCGAGGAAGCTCGGAAGATGCCGGGCGTTCTCCGCGAGGAGCATGGTATTGACCCCCACCGTCATGCGGCCGGGCTTGAGCCTCAACGCATGGCGGAGGCCCTGGACGGCCTCGGCGAAGCTCCCCTTTCGTCTCGTTTGATATTCGTGGATCTCCGGCGTATGCCCGTGCAGGGAGATCAGCAGGTCGGAGATGCCGCTGAGAAGAAAACGAGCCGCGAAGGCGCGATCGGCGAGCCGCCGGCCGTTGGTCGTGACCGTGATCTTCTCATAGCCGCATCGCCGCGCCAGGCGGACGAGCGGAAAAAATTCCGGATACAGCGTCGGCTCGCCTCCGTCCAAATCCAGAGCCGTGACTCCGCGCTTTCTATAGTCGGCCAGAAGCCGCCCATAGCGCTCGAAGTCCCCATGCCGCTTGCCCCGGTCCCCGACGGCGCAGAACCGGCAGTTGTTGTTGCAGTGATAGGTGAGGTTGACGATGACTTTCTGCAGCGACGAAGCCTCCAGCCTGCTCCGGAACAGACGGACCATGCGCGACAGCTTCGCCCGGCTCAGCGAGGGCGTGGACAGGGCCGGCTCTCCCTGAAAATATCGATGGAGATTCTCCGCGTCGAACCTCTTCAGAAGCCCCCGCCGCTCGCACTCCCCATAAAGCGCCGTGCCGGGAATAGGCACGAAATTCTGCAGCAGCGGCCGGGCCCCGAAATCGTCCGTCATCCTCAACGCGTGGCGCAGGGTCCGATTGACGCTCTCCGGCGTCTCCCCGGGAGCGCCGACGATATAATGAATGCCTATAGGCAGCCGGAGCTCGCGGCACCAGGACGCGACTCTCTCGACGGCCGAAAGATCCATCCCTTTCTTAAAAATATGCGAAAGGACCTCGGGATCGCCTGATTCCGCGCTGATGGAAACGCCGTCCGAGACGGCGCTCAGCGCCCGGAGCGCCGCAAAAGTCAATTTGTCCGCTCGAAGCCCGTTCGGGAAATCGCAGCGCAAGCCGAGTTCTCCGATAATCGATAATATCTCGTCGAAACGCGCCGGATCGTAATTGGCGCATCCGTCAAGAAGGACCAGGCGTCGGACGGAGAATTTATTTTTTAGTTCGGAAAAATATCGCCGCAGGTAAGCCGCCCCATGCGGCCGGAACGACGCTCGGCTCTGGCCCGGATTCGAGGTGCAGAAGGAACAGCGGTAAGCGCAGCTCCGGGAAGTCACCGCGGGCAAGGTCACGACGCCGGGCGGATAGGGCGCCGGACGGCCGCTCGCGGCATAAAACTTCGCCGACAAGTCTCCGTGCCCTTCGACGAACTTCGGGTCCCAAGCGGGATAAGGCAGGGAGTCCACCGGGATGTCCTCCGCGACCGCGCGCGTCACGCGCGGCAGCGGGCCGGAGGACTTCAGAAGAGCGGCAAGCGCCGATTCGCCCTCATATTTCACCACGGCGTCCACTTGGGGATAATCGCGCAAAAACCGTTCGCCGTCGTACTCGATATAGTGGATGCCGCCGAAATAGAAATCCGCCGCCACCAGCCTCGCGGAAGGGAAGCGCGCGCGCGCCGCGGCGAACTGCCGCGCGGTGAATTCGGTGCGCGCGTGCGGCTTCGCGTAGGGGGACACTCCGACGACGACGTCGTCGAAATCGCCGGGGACGGTCTTCAGAAGCCGTTCCAGATCGCAGCCAAGCCGCACTCGGCCGTCGTCCCTTGCCGCGACCTCGGCCTGCGCCGACATCTGGGCGTCCGCCACCGTCACGGCAAGCCCCCGCGCGCGCAGAGCCGCGGCGTTCGACGCGACCCCCAACCCGACGAATTGAGGATAATCGATGAAATCCCGGTCCAGGAGCGCCGGAGGATTCACCAGCAGCACGCGCCGTCTTTTCGTCATTCGAGGCTCTTCTTGCGGAAGGAAAGCAGCCACTCGCTGCCGCCGCCGGGATCGACCGGGATCTCGCGGACCGCGGAAAAGCCGAACGACGCGATCATCTCCTTAGCCTGCCCCGACGAATGGTTCCGATAGTGTTGGAACTCCGACGCGGACGCCTCGGGAGGCCGACGCGGCAGGAGTATCCCGCAGGAAACTCCGTCGACGACGGTCAAGCGGCCTTTCGCCCTCAATAATCGTCGGATTTTCGGGAAAGCCACGGAGGGAAGCCGGATATGGTTGTAGCTGCGCGAAATCAGGATATGATCGAACGCGGCGGCGGCCGCGTCGAAATCCTCGATATCGACGCGGCGCACCGACATGCCGCGCGGAACCGCCATCCGCGGTAGATGCGGATCGATGCCGACGTACCTCATGCGCCCCGCCCGAACGAGGGCCTCGAGTACGCTTCGGAACCGGATATTGCCGCAGCCGACCTCCAGGATATCGCCGCGCAGGCCGCGCACGACGTCCTCCAACGCCGATTCCAACGGAGCGAAGGCGTTGCCCGGACTCCTCTCGTAGATGCGGGAGCACCCGACGCGACGGTCGCACGAGCGGCACAGCCGCGAGACGCGGTATTTGACCAGGTCGCGCCCATACTCGAGTCCCTTATGCTTCGCGCCGCGGGTCTTATACACTTGGCCGAGACGCAATGTCTCCGCGATCTCGGCGTCGGAAAAATCGGACGTGGGCGTCCGATACGAGCGCAGTCGATTCCCTTCGGCGACGAAAATGCCGCGGACGTCGCCCCGTTCCAAGGAGCACTCCGCCGGGACGCGCGGAGGGGCGGCGAGATCCCCGCGCAGGAAAACGAAGGAATTGGAAATGCGGCTCGGCCGCGGCTGAATCGGGAGATCGTGATCGGAGGAAAGATAGCCCTGAAACACGCCGGGGCACGAATCGTGCCGCGCGCAATCCCAACACGCCGCCGCTTTCGCGCGATTGCCGTAATCGGGGCGGACGGGACGAGACTCGAACGTCTCCTGAAAAAGCACGAATCCGTTCGAAACCAGGTCGTCGTTGAGTCGGTCGAAATCGTCGATAAGGCACGGCGTCAGCCCTTCGCAAGCGAAGCGAACGTTCGGATGCCTTGATTCCCCATATCGGATCGCGTCCGAAATCGCCGCCGCGCTCTCCTTCAGCGGGGGACAGAGCGTCGGATTCTCGAGAGCCGCGCCCTTCGGCTCGACGACCGAGAACTTAATCCTCGCGGGGGCGAACGCGGCTAAAAGGTCGACGACCTCCGACAGGCTCCCGATGTTATGGCGCGTGACGACCGTGTTGACGGTCAGTTCGACTTCCGAACGCGACAAGTGGCGCAACGCGGCCAGGACTTGCGTGAGGCTGTCGGCGCCGCTCGACGACTCATGAGCGCGACGAAGGGGCGAATGGAAGGACGTATAAACGAAGCGGAGCCCGCAGGCGCGCATATCCCGAACGAACGAGGGGTACGCGAACCGACGCCCGTTCGTGATAAAGCCGGTTTTCAGCCCCTGTTGATGCGCGAAACGGGCCAACTCAGAGATGTCGGAACGCAGCGTCGGCTCGCCGCCGGAAAAAACCACCATCTCGACGCCGCGCGCCTTGACCTCCAGTATCCGAGCCTGGAGGTCCCGCGTCGTCAGTTCGGGATGGATGACCCGGAACGACTCCGAATGGCAGAAGACACAGCGATTATTGCAGGCGTAGCCGACCTTGAGCAGCGCCTTCGACCAGTTGCTTCCGGACGTTGCTCCGCTACCAACTCCCGTGGCTGCCATGGCTCCCATGACTGCCGTGGCTGCCGTGGCTGCCGTGGCTGCCATGACTGCCGTGGCTGCCATGGCTCCCATGACTGCCGTGGCTGCCGTGGGATGAATGGGATCCGTGCGAGCCGTGGGACCCGTGGCTGCCGTGGCTTCCGTGCGAGCCATGGGAGCCGTGCGAACCGTGGCTGCCGTGCGAACCGTGGCTGCCGTGAGAGCCGTGAGAAGCATGGCTGGCATGCGAACTATGGCTCACATGGCTCGACGCCTGTCCGCCCGAATTATGGAGGGCGTTGGTGTGGGTCTGAGCGAGGACGTCCTCCGCCTTCATCATGGTCGCTCCGACGATGCCCAGGATGGCTGCGGCCTTAAGGATGTCCTTCTTGAGCATCTTACCTTCTTCACTCGTCAAGAACCGAGTGAGGTCTTTTTTGATTTTAGGAATGATTTCTTTGCCCATGGAATACCTCTAGCGCGGAGAGACGGCCGGTTCTTTTCTTTCACGAATCCATTTCCTGAAAGTCTTTTCCGTCTTAGGATCCCGAAGCCGCTCGAATAAAGCGTCCTGGACGCCCATGTTCAAGCGGCAACGCGTGTTGGACGGCATGCGGCCCATGATATCGCCTTGTTCACCGTAGCACTGCACCGGGCACACGCCGCAGTAGGGCTTATAAGCGCATTTCGAGCACTGCGGTTGGTTATCCAGGGTGGAAGCCACCGTGATGGCGCGCACGGTCGGGTGGCTCACGCTTTCCTGGTAAGATCCCTCGTTGACGCCCCCGATGCGGAAGGATTCGTCTCCCATGCGCGAGAACATCCGTCCTTCGTCGCAGGTATAAAGATCGCCGTTGAAGTTGTAGGCGATCTGGCCGATCCCCGCGCCGCAGGGCGAACGGAGGTCCAAAAAGTTGGGATCGTTGTCTCCCAAAATCTTAGCCAGGAACAAGCGGGAGGTCTGCTCGAAAAAATTCTTGCGTTTGTTGATTTCAAGGATGTAATCGAGCGACTTCCGATAGAATTCGAGGAACTCGTCCGGCTCGTAGCCGATCCGGTCCCAGGTCCCGCGCGCCAGGCCGAGCCGGCTTAAAGGCCGCAGGTATATCCCGCGCATGCCGAGACCGATATACTCATCGATGATGTCCTTGTGGCGCGACAGCGAGAACCGCGTCACCGTCAGCAAGGCATCGATGCGGAAGGCTTTGCCCACCGTCTTCTTCTGAATCTTCTTGAACCACCGCACGGCGCCGGCATGGCTGTTGCCGCCGGAGAAAACGCGGTTCTTGTCGTGCAGGTCCGCGGGCCCATCGAGCGAAGTGCAAAAGTTGACCTCGTTCTTGAGGAGGAATTTCAACTTCTCGTCGTCCATGAGACTCAGGTTGGTGACTAAGTTGATCCACAGGCTCTTGCCGGCCTCGCGGTTCTTCGTGCGGGCGTACTCGACGATGAACTGAACGACCGGCCAGTTGGCCAAGGGTTCCCCGCCCTGGAACTCGATGGTGATGGCGGGGCTTACGCTCTCGAATATCCGGTCCACGACCTTGCGCGCCGTCTCCAAACTCATATCCGACGACTCATCCTTCATCGAGACCGAGTTGGCCTGACAGTAGAGGCAACGGTGGTTGCAGCGCAAAGTGACGACGATGATATGAAGATTGGGGGCCTGCCATAGGAAGCGGTTGCGAGTCCGCCAAACGGACGTCAACGCCTCGAAATCCATGCTGTCGCGGATGAATCCGTCCTGCGCCAGCCGCGCGTACAACGGCGAGGATGCGTCCATCGAGCCCTCGACGAAGCTCTTGAACTCCGCCGCCGTTAAGAGGCAGTGCCGGCCGAAATCATTGGTGATGAGATAATCATCCTTGAGCCGTCGAAACCGAAAAAAACCCGTCTTTTCCGGATTGAGGCGTGGGAACTCCACGATGGGGGCTTCCCCGCTCATGCAGCCCCCGGCTTCGCCGGCTTTGCCGTTTTTGATTTCATTTTCGAGGGCTCTTTATCCGAAGGCGGCGGCGCGGCTTCGGACGCCTTGCCGTACTTCTCTTCCCACGGCACCGCCACTCCCAGAGGATCGTCTCCGCCGTCGCCCTTCTCGATTTCAACGAGAAGTTTCTCGATCTCTTTCTCCAATTCCGCGTCGACCGGAGGCGGCGCGGCTTGGGCCTGTTGGGCCTGGCACTCGGGACAGGACTCAGCCGCCGCCGACGAGGCCGAATCAGAGACCGCTTCCGGAACCACACTGGGAACCTGGGCCGAAACCAAGGCCTTCGTCACGATGTACTCTCGGATCTTTTGATTCGCCAGCGACACCTGGAGACGGAGGGTCTCATGCAGAAGCTCGCCTTGGAATTCGTCGGCCAGCGCCTCGGGATTCCCGCCCGACTTCGGCTTCAGGATGACGGAAACCGCTTTATTCCCGCCGCGTTCTATGCGAACGGAAAGGCGCTCCATCAGCGAGTAAGCCACGGCCTGGACCGCCTCCAATGGATACACCGAAAGGTCCACCACGATCTTAGATTCCTTCGATTGCTTTTTCACCCTGATATTCTCCCTGCGCGCCGACATATCGGAACTGCGTTCACTTCTTCCCTTCGATCTCTTTCATTCGCTTCTGGATATCCGTCGAGACGGCCTGCATGGGCTGCATTTTATTAAATTTATCTTTATGAAATTTTTCATCCGCCGCTTTTTTGGCGGCCGCTTTTTTGGCCATCGCCTCCGCCTGCTGCTCGCTGCGGGCTAATTTGGCTGCGGCATCCGCGGGCATCAGTTTCTGATCTCTTGTTTTTGCAGCGAGGTCCTCCTGGGCTTTCTTGGCTTCGGCTTGAATCTGCGCCTGCTGGTCGCGGATTTTTGCGGCGAGCTCGTCCTTGTCTTTTTTCTCACGATCCGCATCGCCGCGGGCCGCTTGCTTCAGCTTACCTAATTCCTCGGCGTTCCGAGCGCAGAACCCGACGTCCGCTTTTTTCAAATACGGCTCGCAATCCCTGGCGTCGCGACTCTTCAAGACCTTGCAGAACACGGAGGACGAGCACCCTCCCGGATCCTTGGAACGCAACGCCGCGACGAGACCCGCCAGTTCCTGGCAGCGCAAAGCATCGGGACCGCCGCATCGTTTGGAATTCCCATCCACGACGTTGGCGGCCAGAGAACAATCAAAGCCTGCGCCCGCAAGACCTTTCGCCTTGGCCTGATCGCACAATAAGCCGCCGCCCTTGTTCTCCCGGAGGGCCGAGAAAAAAAGCTGGCACTGCTGCTTGCTCGCGGAGGAGGGCGCCTGGCCCTCAGGCGTCCCGGCCATCAACCGGCATGCTTTCTCCGTGTAACCACCTCCCGACAGGACGCCGTGAATGGCTAAGACGCTCCCGGTCAGGCTGCGGACGTCCTCGTCCAATCCCGGATTGCCCGACGCCTTGGCCGGAGCCGCCGCGGAAGACGCCAGCGCAAGGCACGCATACGCCACGCCCAATTCAGGCGGAGAGCCCGAATCGCGGCCCTTGACGGCGCGAATATCGAACGTCCCCGCCCGGCACAGTTCGTCCCAAGCGGAAAATTTTCTCAGGTTCGCTTGCTGCTCCTTGTCTTTGCTCCTGTCTCTTTCCTCGCTTTTGCCGGTATTTTTACCTGCATCCTTCTGGCCGAGCTTGGCTTGTTGCGGCTGGGAAGGCGGAGCGGCATGGCACACCCCGACCGTCAAGACGGCAAGGACGGCGAAAAAAACGCGACGGAACCGCTTTATTAACCTGCTCATAGTCGTTGGCCTAAGCCCCCCCAGTTCGCAAAACCGGAACGAATTCATCCCAACCGAAAAGTTCCGGATATTCCCGCCACGGACCCTCGCAACGGTCGTTCCAATCGCATTTCGGACAAAGCGGTCCGCGAGCCTTCCCTTCGTCCAAACGGGTCTTGGTGTAGTCGGCGATGACGCAGTCGGCGTCGTAGATTCGGGTGCGGGGAATGATCCTCTCGGCGACATAGTCCTCATACCCGGACATGCGGCAGTAAGGAATAGCCTCGGTCATGACGGTCCGGCCGGCGGCGATGCCGACGTCAAGAGCCTTTTTCACCCAAGGCTCGGCGATCGCCATGCGCGCCGTCAGCCAATTCTTGTTCTCTCCGGCGCGCCCGGTCATGTGCATGAACGCGAATTGAAACTGATCGACGCCGAGCGACACGAGAAGCTTCGCCAAATTAGGGAGATCTCGATAATTGGCTCTCGTAATGACGGAGTTGGTGATGAGGCGCATTCCGTGTTTCTTTATGTTGCGCATGCCCGAGACGGTCTGAAGGAAGGCCCCCGGCGCGCCGGTGAGCCAATCGTGTATCCTCGCCGTGGAACCATGCAGGGATGGACCGAACTCGTTGACGCCCGCGTCGGCCAGGCGCTTGATAAGGTCGCCGTAGCAGAAGGTCCGCCCGTTGGTCTGGACCTGGATCGTCCGATAGCCGAGGCTCTTGGCTTTGGCCGCGATGGCGACGATCTTAGGATGAAGCGTCGGCTCGCCGCCGGTGAGAACGACGCCGTCGGCGCCTTCAAGCCGGCCCTCCTCGAGCGCTTTGAAAAGTTCGCCCTCGGGCTTGGAGGGCAGACGCTGACGTTTGTCGCCCTGGACGCAGAACGTGCAGTAGTTGTTGCAGCGAAAACCCACTTTAAGGTCGATGCGTTCGCTCATCGAGCCATCCAACTCCGAGCCCAAGACACGATGGTCCCCTGATGCGCGAGGGTCAATACCGTGCCCAGGAATATCCAGGCCGCGAAAGGAACGGTCCGGTAAACGCACAAGGAACGGACGCCGCGGCCCGACAGGCTGCTGCGGAGAGCTTCGGCCTCGACGCGCGTCAGGCCGTCGCAGTTCCTCTCTTCCACGATCCCGCGCGAGCCCTCGTCCTTGGAAAGCGCTTCCCACTCCGTGTCCGCCAGCAAGGCGCCCGGGCGCAATTCGTCGGGGGCGACGTCCCGCAGACTCGAGCGCTCGATGACGCGGCTGAAGACCACGCGCGCCAAAGAAAGAGCGAAACCGAAGTTGACCATCATCTTGGCCGCGCGCCAGACAACCGCCCCCAAGTCCAATCCCGCGACGACGGCGCAGACTGCTCCGACGAAAAACAGACACAGCGCCGCGGCGCCTAATCGGGGTCGATAGAGGAGGACGACAAGCCGAGGCCAGACCACGAGCATCGATAGAAACACCGCGAGCTGGCCTAAAGCCCCGAACGGCTGGCGGTGAAGCTGCGCCTCGAGCAAGCGCATGACGAAGAACAAGCACGCCAAATTGACCAGCAAGGCGGCCACCTCCAGTCGCATGGGCCGCAGGTCCTTGATCCGCCGGACGACGCGGCTCACGGCGGACTTGAGCGCGCGGAATATCCCTTCGGAAAAGAACGCCGGGACCGCGGCCGCGAGCCGGATGACCCCCTCGCAGGCGAAGAGTATACCCGGCGGCACGAAGCAATTGATGAGGAGTACGATGAAGAGGAGTCTCGGGAAACCCGTCAAATTCGCGTTGGCCAGAGGCAGGAGCCAAGAAATTACAATATAAAGCTTGGCGTCGCCGGCGGGCCAAACGTCGACACGCCACAGAGTCCAACCGGCGATGAGACTCAAAATCGCGTGAACGCCCAGCATCGAGAAAAAACGCCAGGGCAAATAATATTCACCTATGTCGAGCAGGCGCCATCCCCGATGCCCGAGGACCGAGGAGAGCAGGTGATAGACCAGTCCGCCGGCGAAGGCGGCCAGGCCCAGCAGGACGAGCCGGTTCGGCACGCGGCTCTCCCGCCAATCCGACATGGTCGCCGCCCCTCCGAGAAGAAGAATCACGCCGAGAAATAAGTTTCCGCTCATGGAGCGTCCGCCTTGACGGCCGCCCGCACGCTTTCGACGGGCGTGAAAACCGGGCAGAGTTCCTCCGAGGAATAATAGACGTCCATCTGGTAAAGACCCGCGCAGATCGTCGTCAGGGAGCAGTCGGCGCACCGCGCCGGCTTTTCGTAGGTCCAGGCGCTCCGGCCTTGGCGGCGCAGGCCTTTCTCATCGAGGAAGTATATCTCGCGGTTCTCGTCCTTGACGATCTTGCGCGTCTCGGTCGAGCGGTGAGGGAAGTCGGACATGAAGCACAGGGGGACCCTCTCGACGCGGAAGGTCCTCCCCGTCGCGTCCAGCCAAACCATGGCCTTGTGGAGTTCCACCTCGAAAGCGCGTAGTTTGGGAACCAGGTCCGGATTGAGCGAGGCGCGGTTCATCATCGGGTCCAGGTTGTTCCAAACGAAATGACGCAGAAACGGGAATCTTTCCGCCAAAACCTGGACGTTGAGGCTCAAGTGATCGGCGTTCAACGCATTGATGACCATGTTGACGTCCACCCTCACGCCTTCGCGGCCGGCGTATTCTATGGCCTTGAAAATATTGGCCAAAGACCGCGGATTGCCGGTCAGGCGCCCTTGGACGCGGGGTTTGACGGAATGAACGGAGACGTGCATATGCTCCAGACCCGCGGCGGCGAGTGCGCGCAGAAAGCCCGGCCGAGCGGCGCGCTGGCCGTTGGTGATCATCCTGGCGGGCAGTCCCTTTTTGCGGGCATAGGCGACCAACTCGGGAAGGCGCTCGAACAACGTCGGTTCTCCACCGGTGAGGATAAGACCGGCCGCCCCTTGGGCCGCGGAGGAGTCCACGAAGGACACCGCCTCCTCCCAGCTGATGACGCGTCCGTTCTCCGGATTCGAACAGAAGAGACACTTCTGGTTGCAAACTCGCGCGACCTGGAGATAGGCGAGCTCAGCCATTCAACGTTCCGAACTTCCACTGCGGATATGCCGGCCCGTCATTATTGATTGCAACAATAATGGGGGGTAGGCGCCGTTGTGACGTCGAACCCCGAAATACCCCCATGGGGCACGAAGTTCAAAGTATCTCCGGTATACCACCAAGCATTGTCGACATAGATGCCGGGCACCCAGGTGATGTACTGACCCGGAGCGCAGTTCCCAAAGGTCACGGCGCAGCCGGGAGCGTTGGCCGCGTTCACGTATAAATATGGACTGGCGCCCGGCGGAGTCCCGGCGACGCCAAGGTTGCCGCCGAAGTGGCTGGAGAAGCCGGGCCCCGCGCCCAGAACGACGTTGGCGGCGGCGGTCGGATTTTGATTCCAAGCACTTAGGAAGAAACTGTCGTTTTGGTTAAAAATGCGCGAGGCGCTCGCATTGCTCCAAAACATGATGCTTGAGTCGTGGCGCACCGCGCCTAGGCTGTTGCTGCCGATCACGAAGTCCGCCGCAAGCGGATCGGCGGTGTTCGCGGTGTTGTTCCCTTTCATGACCAACTTGCTGACGTAGGCGGTCCCCGTCACGTCGAGTTTAGACACGGGCGCGGCCGTCCCAATGCCGACGTTGCCGGCGTCGCGGGCCAGAAACGTATTGTTGGTCGTGATCATCTGCGTATAGACCCCCGACGGGGCCGGGTAATAGGTGGTCAGCGTGACGCTCTCGGACGCGAGGTCCGCCGCCAGCAGGAACACGAACAGCCCCGCGAGAACCGGGCGCAGGGTGCGAGGTTCGAAGTGAAGGCGCAACCGGATGTCGATGGAGTGTTCCATAGATACCCGGAGTATAGCCCCGCCCAAACGAGCTGACTATGGCAATGGTCATAGAGTCGGGCGCGCACGAGGCGATGGCGATTGGCGGACTCGCCGGATATTTCACACAATATGGACGGTGTTCCCTAATACCCGGACGAAGGCCGCTTGGGGCTGAAGGAGGGCGACGACCTCTCGTGGTACGCGCGGCGGGCCGCGCGCTCCACGGTCGCGCCCGGCGCCGAGCCCGAGCCCGCGCAAGTCGAGCGCATCGCCGGCCTGCTCGAACGCCTGCGCGCGGCCGGGGTGCGCGGCGACGGCGCGAGCATGACCTTGTTCACGCGCGGATTGCCGGCGGGCTGCAAGCCGTGCCTGGCGGGCAAGGGAACGAACCTCTATGTGACGGGACTGTGCACGCGCGACTGTTTTTTCTGCTTCAATCAGAAGCCTCGCAAGGACGAGACGGTCGTCCACGGCATCCCGGTCAAGGAGCCATCCGAGGCTCCGGCCATCGTCGAGCGCTTCGGCCTGCGCAGCGTCGGGTTGTCCGGCGGCGAGCCTCTGTTGTTTCCCGAACGCGTGCTCGCCATCCTGGAGGCGCTGAAGACCATGCCGCGGCCGCCGCGGGTGGATCTATACACCAACGGGGACCGAGCCGACGAGGATATCCTGCGCCGCCTTAAGGGCGCGGGCCTGGATTCGATCCGCTTCGACGCCGCTGCGCGCGACTACGACCTGGCTCCCGTGAAGCTGGCGAAGTCGATTTTCGAGGAGGTCGCCGTCGAGATTCCCGTCGTGCCGGAAGACCTTCCGAAGCTGGAAGCGATGGTCCTCGCCCTGGACGCGATGAAGGTGCCTCACTTGAACATCCACGAGCTGTTCCTGTGCGCGGAGAATCAGGACCGCGTGCTGGCCAAGGGCGAAAAGCCTAAAGAGGGCGAGCAGTCCCCTCACCTCCTCTGGCGCCCGACCGCGCGCAGCCTGGAAAGCTGCCTTGAGCTCCTCCTGTTCGCCGCGGAAAACTGCCGCACCCTCGGGGCGTACCTGTGCTCGTGCGGAACGCAAGAGCAGATCTCCCGCCGCGGGCTGCGCCGGCGTCGCAAGCTCGATCCGACGGCCGCCTAAGACGCAGCAGGAACCCGACGCGCGCAATGTTATATAATGACCGGTCGCCTCCGCCGAGGCTGGCATATCGACATGACCAGGAGCAATTCGATGAGCGAGCGTAAGACGCGCACCCCGGACAAACTACGGGTGTCGGAGAATCAACTGAAGGTGATCAAGGACAAGTACCTGCGGGACGCCCCATCCGTCGAGGCTTGGCTGGAAGGCGTCGCCCGCAACATCGCGCTCGCCGAACTGCTGTCCCATCCCGACGCCGAGAAGTGGGGCCTTTACGAAGGCGTCGAGCACCGCGTCGTCGCCGTCCCCTCGCACGGCACCGCCGCCGCGTCCAAGATGACCCTTTATCACGCCGGCACGGACTCCGAGTCGCGCACCTCCAATTTCAACCGCCTGATCGTCAACCTCGAGCACGCCTGCGCGAAGCACCCCGACGCCCGGCGACTGCGCGACGAATGGGCCGACCGCTTCTACGCGTTGATGTCCCGCTGGGACTTCCTCCCGAACTCCCCGACCCTCATGAACGCGGGCCGCGAGCTGCAGCAGCTGTCCGCGTGCTACGTCCTGCCGGTGCCGGACTCCATGGAAGGCATCATGAAGTCGGTGACGGCGACCTCCCTGATCCAGAAGTCCGGAGGCGGCACCGGGTTCTCGTTCTCCCGCCTGCGCCCGGCCGGGGACTCGGTGATGAAGTCCCGCGGCATCGCGTCGGGCGCGCTGTCCTTCATGCGCCTGTTCGACACCATGACCGACGTGGTGAAGCAGGGCGGCACGCGCCGCGGCGCCAACATGGCGATCCTGCGCTACGACCACCCGGAGATCCAAGATTTCATCAAGATGAAGCAGACCCCCGGCGTCATGGAGAACTTCAACGTCTCCGTCGGCGTCGACGCCGCCTTCATGAAGGCGGTCCTGGCCGACGCCGAGTACGATCTCGTCAACCCGCGCACCGGAGAGGCGGTCGCCAAGGCGCGCGCCAAGGAGATTTTCGACGCGATGTGCGAGTTCGCCTGGAAGACCGGCGACCCGGGGCTCATCGTCCTGGACCGCATCAACGCGTCGGGGTCCAACCCGACCCCGGCCCTGGGCCAGATCGAGAGCACCAACCCCTGCGGCGAGCAGCCGCTCCTGCCGTGGGAGCCCTGCAACCTGGGCTCGCTCAACCTGTCGAACTTCGTCGTCGGCGATCTCATGAACGGCAAAGTCGATTTCCCCCGCCTGAAGGAGGCCGTCCAACTGGCGGTACGCTTCCTGGACGACGTCATCGACGTCAACAACTATCCTCTCCCCGAGATCGAGGCCCACGCGAAGGGCAACCGCCGCATCGGTTTGGGCGTGATGGGTTGGGCCGAGGCGCTGGGCAAGATGGGCCTGGCCTACGATTCGGCCGAGGGCTTGGCCGCGGCTGAAAAAGTGATGTCGTTCATCAACGGCGCGGCGCTGGACGCGTCCGAGTCTCTGGCCAAGGAACGCGGCGTCTTCCCGAACTGGAAGGACTCCATCTACGATCCGACCGGCCCCCACTTCCGCGGCGACGAGCGCTACCCCAGGCACTGCGCGCGAACCACCATCGCGCCGACCGGCACGATCGCGATCACGGCCGGCATCCAGGGAGGCGGCATCGAGCCTTTCTTCGCGATCGCCTACACCCGCTACAACGCGAAGGCGCTCGAGGCGCTGAAGAAGGGCCACAAGCCCGACGACAAGGACGTGTTCTTCGAGGTGAACCCCCTGTTCCGCGAGGTCGCGCAAGCGCACGACTGGTTCGGCCTGGGCGAGAAGACGCTCTTCCGCAGGATCGACGAGAACCACAAGTCGGTGCGCGGCATCAAGGAGATCCCGGAGAAGGTCCAACGCGCCTTCGCCTCGGCTCACGACGTCTCGCCCGAAACGCACGTGAGGATGCAGGCCGCGTACCAGCGGCACGTGGACAACGGCGTTTCCAAGACCATCAACATGCCCTCGACCGCCACCGTGGAGGACATCCGCCGGGCGTACATGCTGAGCTACGAGCTGGGGTGCAAAGGCATCACCGTCTACCGCGACGGCTCGAAGGTCCAGCAGGTGCTCAACCTGGCGCCGACGCCGACGAAGTCCAAGCGTCGCGAAACCTCGACGACCTTCGGCCTGGCCTCCGAGTACTTCCAGATCCGCACCGGCTACGGACCGCTCCACATCCACGTCAACTACGACGAGCGCGGGCCGATGCAGGTGTTCACCAACATTCCTCCTCTGGGCACCGAAATATCGGGGCTGACCTCGTTGGTCGGCATCCTCATCTCCAAGTACCTCGCGGAGGGCGGCGACCCGATGAACCTGCTCAAGCACCTGAACTCGGTGAAGGGAGACCGTCCGATCGGCCTGGGACCGTCGCGCGTCGACTCGATCCCGCACGCGATCGCGATCGCGATGCGCGCGCACCTGAAGAAGACCGGCTGGATGTCGGAAGAGAACGGCGGAGCGTCCGCGCCCCGGCCGCTGGCGGACATGCCCGTGACCGAACATTGCCCCAAGTGCTACTCGTCCAACGTCTCGTTCGAGTCCGGCTGTTCCGGCCCGACCTGCCACGACTGCGGCTTCTCGAAGTGCTCGTAACGGCCTGACGAACGCGGACCGCCAAGCAAGCGGCCGGCCTCGGAAGTTTCGAGGCCGGCCGCCCCGTTTACGTTTATTGGTTTAATGTCCCCATGTCCGGAAGCGTCGCCGCGCGGGCGGAGAGGTACGGAACGCCGCGTCTGTTCCTGCCGGCTTGGGCCGCGTTCATCGTCGTTCTGACGACCGCGCCCTATCTCGCGGCCTTTTTGACGACTCCGAAGGACTGGTCTTACGCCTGGATCCTGCCCCCGTACCCGGCCGATTCCTACGCCTATCGAGCCTGGTCGAAACAAGCCTTCGACGGCGCCTGGCTGTTCTCCTTAAAGTTCACGCCGCGCGCGAACCGCCCGTTCCTGTTTCTCCCCTTCTTCGCGCTCGCGGGACGACTGGCGCGCCTGGGCGGAATCGACATCGGCCTGGTCCACCTGTCGCTCAAAGCCGCGGGGACGGGCCTCTTCTTCTGGGCGTTCGGCGGACTCCTGCGCCGCCTGCGCCTGAATCCGTTTCAATCCGTCGCCGCCTGCGTGTTCGCCGGAATCTCGTCCGGACTGGGCGGCCTCCTGCCGCTGATCCGGCAGTCGCCGCTGCCCCGCGCCTGGACGCCGACGGACGCCTGGCTGGTCGACTCGAACACCTTCTGGTCCTTGCTCTGGAGCCCCGTCTACCCGTTCTCCTTGGCGCTGATCGTCCTGTCCCTGCGCTTCGCCGACGAAGCGTTCGGCGATGGCGACGCCCGCAAGGCCTACCTCTCGGGGTTCTGCGTCTGCGCCCTGGCCGTGCTCCATCCCTACCCCGTCGCGGTCCTGCTCCCGTTGACGGCGCTCCTCGCGGTCGTCAAGCGCCCGCGAGGGGCGCTGGGACTGTGGCTGAGGCTCGCCGTCGCGGCGCTTCCGGGCGCGGGCTACGTGGCCGGCCTCTCGTTGCTTCACCCGCTCATCCGCGCCCACAACGAGATCGGCTCGGCGCAGAAAGTGACTATATTCGCGATTTTCTCCGGCATGGGACTGCCCCTGGCGCTCGCCGGGGCCGGAGCCTACGCCGGAGGGGCGGCCTTCGTCCGAAGGCATTGGCTGTTGCTGGCGTGGGCCGGGCTCTGCGTGACGCTCGCGCTCTGCCCGGTGTGGCTGCGCAGCAAGTATCTGTTCGGTTCCCATCTGCCGGTGTGCCTGCTGGCCGGCGCGGCCGCGGGCGACTTCTTCGCGGGCTTGAGGCGGAACGCGGCGATCGCGACGCTCGCGCTGATCGCCCTGCCTTTCACCCAGCTCGTCCACTTCGTCGACGCGCTGTCCGAGGTCGCGCGGAACCCGGATACGGCCTACCGAATCTCCCCCGGCATGCGCCAGGCGCTGACGTATCTGGACGCCCACGGCGCGAAATCGGACGTCGTGTTCGCGACGCCGCCGACCAGCGCCAAGGTCTGCGCCTACGCGGGCGACACCGTGTTCTGGGGGCACTGGGCCCAGGCCGTGGACCTCGACGGGCAGGCCGACATGATCAGGACCATCTCCTCGGACGACTCCTGGCTCCCCCCCTCCGCGCGCCGGCGCCGTTTCTGGGACTTCGGGATCGACTACGTCCTCGTCGACGGCGATTGGCGGGAGCGTTTCGCGACGGGGAGCGCGGCCGCCTTGGTCGCCCAAGCCGACAAGGTGTTCGAAAACGCCGAGACCGCGATCTATCGGCGGCGCGGCGCGGGAAAATTCCCGCGGAACCTTTCGAACCAAGACTCGAGTTCGGCGCTCTCGCGCGGATCGCCGATCTCGCGGCGATAGCGGGCAATCTCCGCCTCGACGTCTTGGAGGCGGAGCGCCCCGCCGACCACGTAGAGGCCGATCTGGCGCAGGTCGTGCGGCCGAAGGCAGCGGAACTCGCGGCGAGCCAGCCAGCCGGCCGGGACCGCCGATCGCCGGACGAGCACGACCGCGTCCGAATCCCAGTAGACGAGCGCCCATTGGGCCCGCGGCCAGGCGGCGGCGAGGTAGGGACGCGCGCTCAGACTCGACGGGTCGCTCGGATCCCGCAGCATCAGGCCGTCGTTAGGCTGCACGGCCAGCGCGACGCCGTACCGGTCGATGAACGACCGGAACGAGCGCGGCGAGTCCTGCGCCGCGTCGACCTCGGCGAGCAGGTCCGCGAAAAGGTAGCGGCCGTCGATGAAGACCTTGTAATCCGGGAACAGGCCGTAGCCGAGGATGCCGCCCCAATTGTAGGAGTTGTACATTTTCAGCCCCGCCAACACGGCCTTCTCCCGGCGCAGGAATTCCACCGCGCGCGACGGCCCCTGGGCGGCGAGCGGCTCCGGCCAGCCGAAGAAGCGCATGTCCCGAGCCCAGTGGTATCCCCTCCAAGGAACGACCACCGCAGCGACCAGCGCGGCCAAGAGCAACGGACGGCGCGAGATCGGCGGCAGTGACAGCCGGCTCCAGGCCCACAGGCCCAGCGGCGCGGCGGTCAGAATCGCGTACGGCGTGCCGCGTATCGCGCGCGATCCGAAGAAGGCGAACGCGACGACGACGGCCACGTGCTCCGCGGGCAGGGATTGCCCGCGGACGCTCGCCGCCAGCAGGCCGGCGAAGGCGGCGACGAGGATCAGCCAGTAGCCCGTCAGGTAGGCTTGGAAGAAGGTCGGCGCGTTCCATTCGGTGATCAGGCGCCGCAGGGACCCGACGTGGCGCCAATGCTCGAACAGGACGGCGTACAGGCCCGGTCCGTAAGGCGTCGCCAAAGTCCCGGCCAAGCCCGCCCCGGCGGCGAGAAACGAGAGAGGGACCGTTTCCTCCGGCCGGCTGAACATCTCCCCCAGACCGTAGCAGGCGCAGAGCAGCAGCCCCGCGGGAAAGCCCGCGTGGAGGTTCGCCCAGGCCGCGTAGAGCCCGGCGTGCAGGAGCGCGAAGCGTCCCGCGCCGATCTTGAGCCGGCCCGTCCGGCGTCGCTCAAGCAGGTGGAACTCCAGCATGAAAAGCAGGAGGGAGAATATCTCCGGACGCAGCCCGAACAGGGGAAACAGCGCGCCCGCCAGCGCGGGCGCCGCCAGCGCCTCCCAGATCTTGGGCAGTTTCCAAAGGCGGAGCAGCCCCAGGAACGCCAAGGTGAGGCCGAACAACGCGGCCGAGCGGAACAGCCACAGCGCCGCCGAGCCGCCCATCCGCTCCAGTCCGTAGAAGGCGAGTTCCGAGCCCCACTCGAAATCGACCCAAGGCTTGCCGCCCATCGTCCAGGACAGGAAGTCCGCGCGCGGTAAGGCGCGCGTCTCAACGAGGCGCCGCGCGGCGGACAGGTGCCAGGGAAGGTCCGGATCGAGGATCGAGACGCCGCTGAGGGCCAAGGCGGCGAGCAAGCCCGCCCCGCGCAGGACGTCCCGCGCGCGATCTCCGGTCGCGGTCCTCATGGGCGCCCTAAGGCCACGCCGCCGCGCTCGGCTTCTGCTCCCGCCAGGATTGCTGGGTGATCACTACGTTCAGCGTCGGCAGAGTCAATGCGTCATCGTAATAGACGCCGCAGAACTGGGTATTGCTGGCGCCGGCGGCGATCACCTGGCCATTGACCCAGACCGCGCCGATGAAGTCCATGAAGCCGTTGTTGGTGATGATCAAATCGCCCCCGACGTAGGTGAAGCCGCGCATGCCGACGGTGTGATGCCAGCCAGCGCCGCTCGCCGGGATAGTAAAGTTTTCAGTGCCGAAGTTGAAGGTCGGACGGTTGGTCCGGAATCCATTGTCGGCCGGATATTCGTTCACAGCGGCCGTATCGAAAGTCGTAGCGGTCAGCTTCCCGTAATCCGCCCAGGCGTTGGCGGGGACCGCGCCCGTAAAGTTGTATTTTCCGCTGGAGTCCAGCGTGAGGTTTCCGCGCACGATCAGGGTTCCATGGAGCCCGGTGCCCGCCGCCGTGACGTAATTGCCCGCCAAAGTCACGTCGTTGTCGTAGTACCAGACGTACGTATTTGCCGGGGGAGAGGTCAACGCGCCGCGCGCATGGTTGGCCGACTCGGCGAAGTGGGACGCATGAGCGCCGATATTGCCGCAGTTCGCACGGGTGTCCCAGGGAGCGGGGCCCGCGACGACGGCCGAAGTCGCGGCGTCGGTATGGGTCGCGCTTTGCCGGCAGCCGTAGACGTTCAAGGTCCCCGTGGCGGCGGCCGACGAGCGCAAGGTCGCGAAATCGATCACCGGAAGATCGGGGACGAACTTCCAGTTCGACCACCACTCGACGTTGTCCGTGTTCGGAGGATTCAGGCCGTTCGTGTCGCGCGGGTTGGCCGCGGTCCCGTTGACCACGCCTTTGGCGAACTTCCGCGGGAAATACCAGTTGGCGACGAAGTCGTCGGTGATATTGATGTCGCTCTGGGACATGATCGGTCCCCAATCGGGACCCAGGCCCTTGCCCCAGTTGACGCGCTGGCTGGCCATCAGGGGACTGTAGATGGTCTGGTTCTTGAACACCGCGGAGATGGCGCGGACCTCCTTGGTTGAGTCGTCGCGACCCTCCCCGACGACGGTGAAGCTGTTGTTGCCCGAGCCCCCGCTCGACAGCATGATCCGGTAGGAGCCGCCGACGACGTCGCGGTAGGTCACGTCGAAATTGTAGCCGGCGATGACGCTCCCGGCGCTCGCCTGATTGTAGGCGGCCGTCGAGCTCTTGACGCGCCAGTAGCCGCGCTCGACCGCGGCCTCCGCCAGGTTCAGCGCCCGCGTCGTGCGCTGGCTGCGGACGGTCGCCTTCGTTTCGACCTGAATCCATTGGACCATCGCGGGCACCAAAATGAGCAGGATCATCAAAAGGAGAATCACGCCGGCCAGCACTTGGCCTTTGCGTCCGGTTCCGGGGGTATGGTTCTTCATCAGTTCATCACCTGGACTTTTTCCGACGCCATATGGAGGGCCTTCAGCCGGCCCTGATAGACGGTCTGCTGAAGGGTCATCGCCACGGACACGATCGTCATGTCGTCCGAACGCGGGAACGAGAACGCCAGATAGCGGACGTTCTTGCTGAACGTGGACCTGCGGCCGTTCACGCTCTGGATTAATTGATTACCGCTCTGGTAGAAGACGACCGATTGCCCCTGTATCTGCTGGAACGAGATGCGCGAGAAGAACGGCTGGTTCGCGGCGAAACGGTCGATGACGATCGTGTTCGATTGAGCTTGGCGCAGTTCGCGCGTGATGACGTATATCGCCGCGCGCGCTTCCCTTTGTAGGTCGATGCGCGAGCGCGTCAGGATGAAAAAACGGTTGATCTGGAGCATCAGATTCGCGCCGACGCCCGACATGATGCCCAGTATGGCCACGACCACCATGACCTCGATCAATGAGTAGCCGCGGCGCGGATTTCTCACCATGCGAGGTCCTGTCCCGTGACGGACTGCCCCGCCAGGACCTGCACGCCGGTCAACGTCTGGGCCTGGATGACGACGCCCCCGGTGCTGGACACCGTCGAGTAGTAGCCGTACAAACGGTACGCAGGCGAGGTGCTCTGCCGGACGTCGATCGAGTAGGTTCCGTCCTCGCGGCTGGAGGCCGTGTAATAGGATGCTCCGGTGAGAGACGCCGAACTGAGGGCCGGTAGGGCGGGGGGAGTCCCGGCTAAAGTCGAGGTGGTGAGGACGATGAGCACTCCGGTCGAGATCGGCTGGCCCCCCTGGCTCACGCGGCCCGACACGGAGCCGAGCGCCCCGGTCACGGTGAACGTCGAGGAGAACGCGGTCTGGCCCACCGCAAGCGTCAGGGACGCCCAAGTCGGAGTGGACGTCTCGAGCGAATCCAACTGCGGCGCGATCCTGTAGAGACCGGTCGAGATGATGATGGTGGTGAAGCGGCCCGCCGCGTCGGAGACCTGGGTGTCGCGCGCGTAGTTATTGGCGTCGAGCGCGGAGACGGTGACCCCGGGCAGGGGATTGATCCCGTCGCGCGTGACGAAGCCGGTGATTTGCCCCCCTTGAGGAAGGACGAAGTCGACGCCGTCGCTGACCTGCCCGGCGTTGACCGTGACGGCCAAAGACGAGATCGACACGTAGTTTTGGTTCGCGCCCCCCGAGTTGGCCGTCACGTCGATCGACCCGCCCGGGACGCGGAGCATGTAGCGCCCGTTGACGACGCTGGCGTTCGCGCTCGCGCCGCCTCCCGTCACCGGGATCGCCACCGGCGACGCGATGGGCAAACCGAGCACGTCGGTGACCCTCCCGCTGACCACGCCGAGAGTCGCGGCCTGGTCGATGAAGGTCGTGCTGCTCGGGAAGCTATAGACGTACCCCTGGCTCGGAATCACGACCGTATCGCTCTCGAACATGACGCCGCCGCTGCTGACCACGACCGTCCAAGGATAGGCGGGCGCCGCGGTGGCGACGCCGACGAGGACGAAGTCCGCGCGGGGAGGAGAGCCCACCGAATAGGCGGTCGCCGGGTTGGAAAGACCGTCGGTCGCGGTGACGATGGCGCCCACGGCGGGACGTCCGGCGACGGGAAGCTGCGCCGTGGCGGAGCCGAACGGCCGGTAGGGCAATCCCGCGCCAGCCGAGGTGTAGATAAAATCGATGGAACTCATGTTCGTATCGTACGCGCGGCCGTCGGAGTTGCCGACGTAGCTCGGCGACGAGGCGCGCACGATCTGGATGCCGTCGTCGAAGCCGCTGGGCAGCTGGATGCAGTTCGGCGCGCACTGCGCGTGGGTATGGCCGTTATGGACGAAGCCGACGGAGTCGATGACGTCGCCCGCGGAGTCCGACAGCCACACGGCCCCGCCGTGGCCGACGTCGACGATCTGTTTCACCTTGGGGGTGGAGCTCGCGTCCCAATTCGACGGGGCGACCGAACAAAACGCGTCGGCGTTGTCGGCATAGACCGCGTCGGCTTGGGTGACGATTCCGTTGACCGTGAAAGTCCCGGTGTTGGCGACGATGTAGTAGGCATGGGAAGCCACCGACGTGTTGTTGTACGCGAGCTTGATGCCCCACGTCGCGTGGGCGCATGTTCGGCCGTCGTGGTCGCCGGGGGAATTCGAGTAATTGATCCGGACGTCGGGAGGACCGGCGCCGTCGATCGAAATCGCGTTCGGCGTCGGGTTGTAGAGTTCGATGTACTGGGCGACGAAACCCGACATGTCCGCCTGGACCGTCGAGGCCACGATCTGGCTGATGAGCAGGCGATCGTTGATCCACGCGGTGCCCCGGACCGTGCCCGAGCTTATTTGCTGAAGAGCGACGTTTTGCGTCTGAACCGCGTTCGCCGCGATCGAGATCGGGATGAACTGCTTGAAGTAGCCCGGCCCCGAGGCGACCAGCGTGAAATTGCCGGGCGCCATGTTGATGCTGTAACCGCCGGAGGCGCCCGTCACCGCGCGCCAGCCCATGTTCTCGGCCAAGTCGATGACCGCTCCGGGGACGGGATTACCGCTGGCCTGATCCGTGACGGTCCCGTTGAGGCGCGAGGCGGTCATCACGGAACTCGGGTTGGTCATGACCGTGTTGACGACCACCTGCTTGACCTCGGAGCCGGAGTTCCAAACGACGCTGACGGTGATCAGCCGCATGCCGGTATCCGGCGTGGACGGCGGCAGGACCATAATGTTGCCGGCGCTCTCGGTGACGACCTGGACGTAGGTGTAGCGGGTATAACGGACTGCGCCTTCGAGGACGGTCTCCGGGGGGAAATAGGCCGTGTCGTAGAGGATCGGAGGATTGACGTCGCTGCGGACGTTCGTCGCCGGACTCACGAGCACCTCGTAATAGACCTTCTGGGTCAGGACCTGAATCTGCTCCTGAGCCAGGTTCGAGGCGAGGGTCTTGTTCTTGGCGAACTGGACCGCTTTCTGGATGTTGAGGAAGGCCCCGGTAAAGCCGACCACCGCGATGGTCATGACCGCCGTGGCGATCATGAGCTCGGTGAGAGTCGCTCCCGATCGACGCCTTGAAGCGAATCGGCGCGAAGGCCCCGCGATCATAGTCATCTGTTGCGACGAAGTATAGGCTGTTTACCCCCCCAAATCAAGGAAAAATGGAAGAAACGAACGGCGTTCCCGGCGCGGAGGCTCCGGTTCGAAGGGCGCGCCGTAGTGATTTTGATAGAATCCCGCCATGACCCGCCGAAAAGGCCTGTTCGTCGTTCTGGAAGGCCCCGATAAATCCGGCAAGTCCACCCAGGCCCGACGTCTGATCGGCGCCCTGCTGTCGCGCGGGATCAAGTGCCTGCACACCCGCGAACCCGGCGGCACCGGCGTGGCGGAGGCCATCCGCAAAATTCTCCTCGACCCGAGCCTGCGCGTCTCGCCGACCGCCGAGCTTTTCCTCTATGAGGCCTCGCGCGCCCAGCACACGGAACAGGTCCTGCGCCCCGCGCTGGCCGAGGGCCGCGTCGTCGTCTGCGAGCGCTATACTCTCTCCACCGACGTCTACCAGGGCCTGGCGCGAGGCCTGGGCCTGAAGACCACGACGACGCTCAACAAGGTCGCGACGGGGAGCCTGGCCCCGGACCTGACCGTCGTCTTCGACATTCCGGACCGCGAGTTCCATGCGCGCGACCGGGGCCGCGTCTTGGACCGCATCGAGCGCGAGGACGCCCCCTTCCACCGCGCCGTGCGCGCGGGCTACCGGGCGCTCGCCAAGAAGGCCCCGCGCACCCTGTTAGTGGACGGAACGCGCGCCGCCGATGAGCTCCATGAGGAAATCGTCGCGCGGGTGAAGAGGCTGTCGAAGTGAACCTGGAAAAGGTCCTCGGGCAAGCGCGCGCGCGCAAGACCCTGGAAGGCCTGCTTGTCACCGGCCGCCTGCCTTCGGCGATGCTGTTCGTCGGTCCCGACGGGGTCGGCAAGCGCCTGGCCGCCCTGGAGTTCGCCAAGGCCCTGGTCTGCCGCGAGCGCCCGTTCACCGGAGAGGCCTCTTGCGGAACCTGTCCGGATTGCGCCGCCGTCGAAGGCCGCGCGCACCCCGATGTGCCCGTCCTGGACGAAACCTATCAGGCTGGGCTGGAGAACGAAGAGCCTCAAAAGCAGAAGACATGGAAGGTGGACACCGTGCGCCGCCTCCTCAAGGACCTGGGCCTCAAGTCGATGCGGGACGGCTGGAAGGTCGCCGTCGTCCCCGACGCCCAGCGCCTCAACGAGGCCTCGGGCAACGCGATGCTCAAGTTTCTGGAAGAGCCCTTGCCGCGCACGCTCTGGATCTTGGCCGCGACCCAGCGCGAGCGCCTGCCCAAGACCATCGTCTCGCGCTGCTTCACGGTCCCGTTCGGACCGTTGCCGGGCGCGGTGCTCGAGAAGATACTGGCCGGCCGCGCGATCCCGCCGGCGCGCGCCAGGACTCTGGCCGCGCTTTCCGACGGCTCCGCCGGGCGCGCCCTGGAACTGGCTCCGGCCGAAAGTCCGCGCGGAGACGGACCGCTCTCCGCCGTCACCGCCGCCGACTCCCTGCCCAAGGACCTGGCCGCCGCGCGCATCCAAGTGGAGCGCGCGCTGTTCGCCTTCGGCCAGGAACTGCGGCTCGAACACCTCGACGGAGAGCGTCCGTTCTCCGTCGTCGAGGGCCCGTTGCGCGAACTGGCCCGTCTGCGCGCCGCCTTGCGCGCCAACGCCGATCCCAAGCTCATCCTGACTCTCGCCATGCTGGAAGCCGAGGCCGTTCCATGAAAAAATATTACGTGACCACTCCAATCTATTACGTGAACGCGGCCCCGCACGTGGGCCACGCGTACACGACCATCGCCGCCGACGTCCTGGCGCGCCACAAGCGCGCCCGCGCGGTGCCCGCGCACCTGCTCACCGGCACCGACGAGCACGGCCTCAAGATCGAGGAGGCGGCGAAGGCCGTCGGCAGGCACACCATCGACTTCTGCGACCTCACCTCGGCGAAATTCCGCGATCTTTGGAAGCATCTCGATATCCGCTTCGACGACTATATCCGGACCACCGAAAAGCGTCACGAAGACAAGGTCCAGGAATTGTTCGCGCTCCTCATCAAGAGCGGGGACGTCTACAAGGGCCGCTACCGCGGCTGGTATTGCGTCTCCGACGAGACCTTCTTCACCGAAACGGAAGCGGCGCCCGACGACAAGGGCCGCCGCCTCTGCCCGAACGCCGAGTGCCGCAAGCCGCTCCAACAGGTCGAGGAGGAGAGCTGGTTCTTCAAGCTCTCGAAGTACCAGGGGCCGCTGCTCGACCATTACGCGGCGAACCCCGGCTTCCTGGCGCCCGCGCACCGCGCGTCCGAGATACTGCGCTTCGTCGAGGGCGGTCTGCAGGACTTGTCGGTCTCGCGCCAGAAGGTGAAGTGGGGCATCCCGGTCCCCGGCGACGAGTCCCACACCATCTACGTCTGGTTCGACGCCTTGATCAACTACTGGTCGGCGACCGCCGGCACCTCCGACCTCTGGCCGGCCGACGTCCATATCGTCGGCAAGGAAATCTACCGCTTTCACGCGGTCATCTGGCCCGCCATGCTGATGGCCGCCGGACTGCCCCTGCCCAAGAAGATCTTCGCGCACGGCTGGTGGACGGTCGAAGGCAAGAAAATGTCCAAGTCGGCGGGAAACTTTCTCGACCCGTACGAGATCACCCGGGAATACGGCGTCGACGCCTTCCGCTACTTCCTGATGCGCGAGATGCCGTTCGGCAACGACGGGGACTTCTCGAAGGCCGCGCTCAAGAAGCGCTACAACGCCGAGCTGGCCAACGACCTGGGCAACCTGGTCAAGCGCGTCGTGGACATGACCGACAACTTCTTGGGCGGGCGCCTGCCGAGCAAGCCGGAGTTCAAGGACGACGACCACGCCGCCTCCGTCGCCAAACGCGCCGGCGAGATCGACGCGAAAATGGACGCGTTGGACTTCAGCGGCGCGCTCGACGTCATATGGGAAGTGGTCCGAGGCCTCAACGGAAGGGTCAACGAGAAGGCGCCGTGGAAGTTGGCCAAAACGGACATGACGGAATGCGAGAAGGTGCTCTTCGACCTGATATGGTCGTTGCGCCTGGTCGCGCGCTGGATCGAGCCCTTCATGCCGTGCAAGGCCGCCGAGATGCAGACACAATTGGGCGTACGCCTGGTTCTAGACCCGCTGACCGCGGAGGACGTGCTCAACGGCGTCCAGCAGCATCCGGGAGAGATCCGCAAGAGCCCGCCGCTGTTTCCCCGAAAGGAGTGAGCCGGCCGGGCCTGGACGTCAGCGCTTGCCCGGCGCGCCGGAAGCGGGACGGCGGATCGGCAGGCGGCGTATCTCCCCGGTCTCGGGATCGCGGCGCTCCACGAACTCCACCGCCGGCGCGCCGCCGGACGCGCGCGCATAGCGGCGATGGAAATAGGCCGCGAAACCGACAAGCCAAACCACAGCGATGCCCGCCGCGATCCAGCGCCCGGTCAGGGAATCGACCGGCGGCGGCGCTCCCGACTCCAAAGCGGCCAGCGCCCGGGCTTTCTCCTCGCGGCTGAGTTCGTCTTCGAACTCTTTGCGCTTCTTCCACTTATCGAAGACGAGCCCGCAGGCCGCGCATTCGACCGCGTCCGGGGACGCTTCCCGCGAACAGTTCGGGCACTTCATGATCTTAACGACCGGTGCTTCCGAAACCTCCCGCGCCGCGCTTCGTCTCGCCCAAATCCGAGGACTCGATCGGCGCGGGGACGGCGATGGGGACCACGAGCATCTGCGCGACGCGCTCGCCTTTCTTGACGGACTGCGGCTCGCGCGAAAGGTTCCAGACGACGACGCCGACCTCTCCGCGATAGCCGGCGTCGATGACGCCGCCCGCGGTCTTGAGGCCGCGCTTGGCCATCGACGAACGGTCGCAGACCAGGCCCACATGGCCGGCGGCGACGGCCACCGCCACGCCGGTGCGCAGGACGCGACCTTCGCCCGGGGGGACGACCGCGTCCTCCAAGCCGTACAAATCCAGACCCGCGTCGTCGTGGTGGGCGCGGGTGGGCAGGACGGCGGCCGCATCCAGGCGGCGGATCGGAAGGACGGCGCTCATGGATTCTCGCCCGGGGATTCTTCCTCGATGGGACGCGGCGTCCAGCCGACCACGCGGCCCGCCATCCGCACCGCCCAAGAGACCGGGCCCAAAGCGACGTATCCGGTGAAGACCAGGAAGATCATCATCAGCGGCCAGTACGCCAGCAGAAATCCGATCGTGAGCACGAGCAGGATCGAGAATAGCGACTTCGGCCGAAGAACGCCCGACTGCTTGAAGGCCGGGTAGGGGATGGTCGAAACCATCAGAAGGGCCACGACGATGGTCATCAGCGGCGCCACGCCGTACAACGACGGGATTTGGTCCATCAGGAATTTCCAGGTGTGCGCGGGACGGCCTTCCTCGATGATCTGGTACAGGAGGACGAAGCTGGCCAGGAAACCGGCGCCTCCGGGGATCGGCAGTCCGGTGAAGTGCGATTTCGAGCCCGCGCCGTCGTGCGCCATCGCGTTGAAGCGCGCCAGACGCAGGCCTCCGCACAGCGCGTACAGGAACGCCATGGGATAGCCCCACGCCCCGTAGTCCTTCAGAATAAAGGCATACATCATGTGCGCCGGAGCCACGCCGAAGCTCAGGAAATCCGCCATCGAGTCGAACTCGACGCCGAACGACGACTCCCCGTTCACCAAACGCGCCACCCGGCCGTCCAGCGCGTCGAACACCATGCCCGCGATGATCGCGTAGGCGGACGACACGAACTCCCCGCGCACCGACGACAACAACGCGTAGAAACCGCACGCCATGTTGCCCAGCGTGAACAGCGACGGCGCCAGGACGCGCCCGCCGCGCTTGATTACTTGGCGGTCCATTGGCCGATCTCCGTGACGCCCGCCGTCACCTTGTCGCCGACCCTGGCGGTGCACTTCGAGCCGGCCGGGAAGCGCACGGCGGCCTGGGAGCCGAAATAGATGATGCCGTAGCGCTGTCCGGCGAGCACCCTCTCGCCCGGCTTCGGCCAGCACTCGATGCGGCGCGCGATCAGCCCCGCGATCTGCTCCACGATCAAAGGTTCGCGGCCCGCCCCGGGATCGACGGTCATGACGACGCGGGCGTTCCCCCGGGCCTCGGCCTTCATCGCCGCGGCGAAAGAGCCCTGAATAACCTGGACTTCCGTCACCGCTCCCGCGCACGGGGCGCGCTGGATGTGGACGTTGAACACGGAAAGGAAGATGCGCAGCGTGACGCGGTCGTCGGAACCTTCGCGGGCCGCGGAGAGCACGACGCCGTCGCCGGGAGAGTATATCTTGGACGCGTCCTTCGGCAGTTCGCGCTCCGGGTCGCGAAAGAAGTATAGGCAGAAGCACGCGAAGCCGAACGCGAGAAAAGAGACGACCGCGCCGAAGAGGGCGGCGCCGGGCTCCTTCGCCGGCCAGAACCCGAGGGCGCCGACCACGAACGCGGGAACGACGAAACGCCATGCTTGAGAAGCGATTTTCACGGGAACCTCATACCAAACGCGAAATTCGAACGATCAAAGCTCGTGGCGACGGTGGGGGTCGAACCCACATGGGATTTCTCCCGAGCGATTTTAAGTCGCTTGCGTATGCCAGTTCCCAACTACACTTATTACTGTATCACCAGGTACCCTGTAATATTAATGAGGTATGAAGGACCACACCTTCATACCTTC
>CAIQSZ010000369.1 GCA_903874575.1 uncultured Elusimicrobia bacterium | reverse complement strand
GGTGTTGCGCGAGGGCGGCCGAACGGCGGCCGTCGTGGGCTTGGATCTTCTCGGCTTCTACCGCGGCGACGTCGAGGACCTGCGACGGCTGACGGGCCTCGCCGCCGTGTTCGTCGCCGCCACGCACACTCATTCCGGGCCCGACACTTTGGGTCTGTGGGGCCCGCGCATCGCGTCTTCGGGCGTGAATCCCGCCTATCATGCCCGGCTCAAGGCGAAGATCGCCGAAGCGGTGAAGCGTCTGGAAAACCGACTGAGGCCGGTGACGGCCAGGGCCGGCCGCGGCGAGCTGGACCCACGCGGCCTCTGTCGCGACTCCCGCGATCCTCAGGTCATCGCTGCGGACCTCGACGTCCTGCGTCTGACGGACCGTGACGGCAAGGCGGTCGCTACCGTCGTGAACTGGTCCTGCCACCCCGAAGTTCTGGGCCGGGAGAACCGGCTTATCACCGCGGATTATCCCGGCTATCTCTGCGCGCGCATCGAGGAGAGGACGGGCGGCCCCTGCGTGTTTCTCAACGGCATGATCGGCGGCCTGATGACGCCCGACATAAGGACCGAGAACTTCGACGAAGCCCGGCGTATCGGCGCGGCCGTAGCGGATGCCGCGCTCGCGCTGAAGACCGCGAGCGTTCCGTCGCGCAAGCTCGCCTACCGCTCGACTCCGGTGCGCGTCCCGGTGGAAAACTCGCGCTACCTCCTGGCTCTGCCCGCCTTGATTTTCGGTCATCGGCTTTACGCCGCCGACGGACGCTCCTTGACGAAGCGGCGCGCGCTTCTTCTGTCGCTCAAGCATCTGCTCTTCGGCCTGGACGCGAGAAGCGAGCCGTGGGTGGAGACGGAGGTCGCCCTGCTGGATATCGGACCGGCGCGCCTTCTGGGCTTGCCGGGGGAGGCATTTCCGGAGGCGGTCATGGGCGGCTATGATGGCAGGTACGCGTACGGCCGCCCCGTGCTCACGCCAGGCGGACCGAACCCGCCTGACCTCTCCCGGGCGCCGAACGGTCCTTACCTTCGCGACTGGGTGAAGGCGCCGGCTCCCATGCTCGTCGGTCTGGCCAACGACGAGTTGGGCTACCTCGTCCCCGGCTACGATTTTAAAGTCCGTCCGTCCAAATTTTTGCTGCCCCGATATCCCGGACACTACGAAGAGACCAATTCCATCGGAGCGTCCGCGACCGCCCTTCTGACTGAAGCCGCCGCGAAGCTACTCAAGGAGAATCCATGACACGTAAGATCAACTTCAACGCCGGACCCGCCGGACTGCCTCTGACTGTTCTTGAGGAGGCCCGCGAACAGTTCGTCGAATTTAAGGGCACCGGCATGGCGCTTATCGAGCACAGCCATCGCGGCAAAGCTTACGATGCCGTCCACCAGGAAGCTCTCGCGCTGCTCGCGGAGCTGCTGGGACTGCCCGCCTCGCACGGCGTGCTGCTGCTCCAAGGCGGGGCGTCGCTCCAATTCGCCATGGTCCCCATGAACTTCCTGCCTCCCGGACGCTCGGCGGACTATATCCTCACCGGGCACTGGGCCAAGACCGCGTTCAGCGAGGGCGGGAAGGTCGGGACCGTGCGCAAGGCCGCCGACAGCGTCGGAGCCGACAAGACGTACACGCGCCTGCCCCAGCCCCAGGAAATCTCGATCGACCCGAATGCCGCGTACGTGCATATGACCAGCAACAACACCATCTTCGGCACGCAGTGGCATTCCTTGCCCGACACGAAAGGCCGTCCGCTCGTTTCCGACATGAGTTCCGACATCCTCTGCCGCCCCGTCGATGCCGCCCGGCACGCGTTGATCTACGCCGGCGCGCAGAAGAACCTGGGGCCGTCGGGCGTGACCGTCGTCGCCGTCGACAAGGAATGGCTCAAGTCCGCGCGCACCGACATCCCCGACATCCTGCGCTACCAAAAGCACCTCGACGCTCAGTCGCTCTACCATACGCCGCCGTCCTTCGCCGTCTACCTGCTCGGTCTGAATCTGAAATGGATCAAGTCGCAGGGCGGCGCCGCGGGCCTGGAGACGCGCAACAGGCTTAAATCCGACACGCTGTACGCCGCGATCGATCGTCTCAGCGGCTTCTACAAGGCTCCCGTCGAGAAGTCCGCGCGCTCCTGGATGAACGTGGTCTTCCGTACGCCGACGCCGGAGTTGGACGATGCATTTTGCGCCGAAGCCGCGAAGGCGGGCATGGAAGGCCTGAAGGGGCATCGTTCCGCCGGGGGCGTGCGTGCTTCCATCTACAACGCGGTCTCGCCCGACGACGTGAAAACGCTCGTCGCCTTCATGGAGGATTTCGCCAAGCGCCGAGGGTAGAGCCCGTCAGACTCCGGCGAGAAGCCGGACGGCGACGAAAGCCAGGGCGTAAGCCAGCGTGAACAGGAACGAAAACTGGAGGATGGGCCACTTCCATCCTCCGGTTTCGCGCCTCACGATCGCGATGGTGGAGATGCATTGGAGCGCGATCGCGAAGAAGACGAGCAGTCCCGCGGCGGTCGCCACGGAATAGCGCGGAGTCCCGTCGGCGTTCTTGGCCTCATGCAGGGCTAGGGCCAGGCCGTCTGAAGACCTGTCCGCGCGGTCCATCGCGTAGATGGTTCCCAAGGTGCCGACGAAGACTTCGCGCGCCGCCAGGGAAGACATCACGGCGACCGTCACGCGCCAGTCCCACCCCAGCGGACGGAAGAGCGGTTCGACCGTGCGGCCGGCCATTCCCAAAAAGCTGCCTTCGATGCGCGCGGCGGCGGTCGATCGTGCCGCCGCAGGGCCGCGCGGAAATGCGGCCATGAGCCAGAGCGCGATGCTCACGATAAAAATGACTTGGCCGGCGCGGGAGACGAAGTGCCAGCAGCGCGACCAGACATAGCGCGCCAACTCTCTGGCGCGCGGCAGGCGATAGGGGGGGAGCACGGTGACGGGGGTCGGGTGAGCCTCGTACAAGCGAGTCCACTTGAGCGCGAAAGCCAGTAGAAGCGCCAAGACGACGCCGAAGGCGTACATGCCGGCCATCACGATCCCGCGGCCGTCGAAGCCCCAGGGACGCAGCGAAGCTGGGACAAAGGCGGTGATGATGAGCACGTAGACCGGCAGGCGGGCCGAGCAAGTCATCAGCGGCGTGAGCAAGACGGCCACCAGGCGACGTCTGGAAGAGGCGATGGTCCGCGCGGCCATGATTCCGGGGATGG
>CAIQSZ010000368.1 GCA_903874575.1 uncultured Elusimicrobia bacterium | reverse complement strand
GCGCCGCCGCGCCGCGCGAGAGCGCGGGCCTGGCCCTCACCGTCCACCGCCGCCTCATCGACGAAGTGCCCCTGACTTTGATCACGCGCGTCCAGCTCAAGGTCTCGGGTGCCGACCGCGAGCTCACGCTGGGCCGCGCCTTGCCCGAGGGCTTCGCCGCGCTCTCGCTGGTCAGCCCCCTGCCCGCGCGCCTGGACTCCGACGGCCGCCTGCGCGTGCAGGCCCGCTCCGGCGCCTGGGACGTGCTGCTCACCGCCCGCCGCGAGACGCCCGGCGCCGAAATCCTCCTGCCGGAGCCCAAGGGACCGTGGGCCGCCGACGAGGCCTGGGTGTTCGACTCCCGTCCGGCGCTGCGCCAGGCCGACGTGGAAGGCGCCTCCGCGCTGGACCCCCAGCAGACCGAGCTCTACCCCGACTGGAAGGCCTTGCCCGCGTACCTGGTCAAGCCCGGCGGCAGCCTGCGCCTGGTCGAGCGCCGCCGCGGCGACGACCCGCCCGAGCCCGACCGCCTCACCTTGGACCGGACGCTGTGGCTGGATTTCGACGGCCGCGGCTTCTCCGCGCGCGACCGCCTGCGCGGCCGCCTGGGCCGCAGCTGGCGCCTGGAGTCGTCGCCCGAGACCTTGCTGGGCCGCGTCGCCTCCGGCGGCGCGGACCAGTTCCTGACCTCGCTCTCCAGCGGCGCGGCCGCCGGCTTGGAGGTGCGCTCGCGGGACGTCGACGTCGTCGCCGACAGCCGCATCGAGGGCCGCCGGCTGACCGCCAGCGGCTGGAAGCACGACTTCGAATCCGTCTCCGCCCTCGTCAATCTTCCGCCCGGCTGGCGCCTGATCCACGTCTTCGGCGCCGACGCCGCGCGGCCCACCTGGGTCTCTTCGTGGACCCTGCTGGATTTCTTCCTCGTGCTGGTCGCCGCCGCCGCGTTCACGCGCCTGTACGGCCGCGTCTGGGGCGCGGTGGGCCTGGTCGGCCTGGCGCTGCTCTGGCATGAAAGCGGCGCGCCGCGCTGGCTGTGGCTGGTCGGCCTCCTGCTGACCGCCCTCGCCCGCGCCCTGCCGCCCGAGCTGTCAGTCGTGCGCTGGATCCGCCGGGCCCGCCGCGCGGCCCTGCTCCTGCTGGCTTTGGTCGCTCTCCCGTTCTTCCTCGCGCAAATCAGGCACGGGGCGTTCCCCGTGCTGGAGCGCCCGTACAACGCGGTCTCGCCGCGCGGGGCCGAGAGCGAATCCGAAAGGGCCCAGGACGACGAAGAATACGACGCGTACAAGCGGGCGCAGACGGAAAACGAGATGCCCGCCAAGAAGGACGGTCTCATGGAAGCGGCCCAGGAATTCTCGGTCGCTGGCGGGGCGGTCGCGAGCACGGCGGGGCTTTCCTCCAGGCGGGCCAACGCCGCCCGGAGTTCGTTCCGCGCCAAAGCGCCGGCCGCTCCGGCCTACTACGGCGACGTGCTGGCGCAGATGCGCCTGGACCCGAACTCGCGCGTGAACACGGGCCCGGGACTTCCGTACTGGTCATGGAATCAGGCGCGCGTGTCCTGGCGCGGGCCGGTGCCCCAAGGACACGTCCTGCGCCTCTGGCTGCTCTCGCCGTTCGCCAATTTCTTCCTGGCGCTGGCGCGCGTCCTGCTGACCGTCCTGCTCGCCCTGCTGCTGGCGGATCTGCCCGTGGAGGCATGGCTCAAGTCGCTCGCCGCGCCCGAAGGGCGCGAAAGGCTGGCGCGCGTCCTGCTGCCGGTCGCGCTCGTCGTCCTGGCGACGGCCCACGCGGCGGCGCAGGAACACGGCTTCCCGCCGAAGGACCTGCTCGAGAACCTGAAGGCGCGGCTCACCGAGGCGCCGGCGTGCGCGCCGAACTGCGCGGAAAGCCCCCGGCTGCAGCTGAAGGCGACGGGGGAATGGCTGTCGATGAAGCTGGAGGTGCACGCGGCGGCGCCCTCGGCGGTGCCCGTTCCCACGGGCGGACGCGACTGGACGCCGGTGCGCGCGACCCTGGACGGCCAGCCGTTGGCGGTGCGGCGCGAGAGCGACGGTTCGCTGTGGGCGCCGGTGCCCGCCGGCGCGCACGAACTGGCGCTGGAGGGGCCCCTGCCTCAAAGCGACGCGGTCCAGCTGGCCCTGCCGATGAAGCCGCGCCGCGTGGACGCGAGCTTGTCGGGCTGGAACCTGCACGGCGTGCGCGAGAACGGACGGCCGGAGGAGAACCTCCAGCTGTCGCGCGCGCGCGGCGCGG